>NZ_JBEXUP010000207.1:0-12646 GCF_040614375.1 Nonomuraea sp. NPDC005983 | reverse complement strand
CTCGGCGTGGCGCGGATGGTCGGCGGCGGGACGCGGCTGGCCATGTCGGTGCGGGCGCTGCAGGCCGAGGGGCGCGGCGTGGCCGTGGTGTCGCAGCGCTCGCGGCGCGGGCTGAGCCAGGCCGACCTGGGCATCGGCGTGCTCGAGGGGACGCGGCGGATTCCGTGGGACGCGGACGCGATGGGCGAGCTCGACGGCGTCCACCTGCTGCTGCGGTGCCTGCCGTGCGCCAGGAAGGCGAGCGTGCGGAGCGTGGGGGTGGCGGCGGCGGGTGCGCTCGCCGGGGCGGGGCTGGCGTTCCTGGGCCCCCAGCGGACCGCGGTCCAGCGGGCGCAGCTGGCGCGCGACAGCCTGTCGCTGGCCGCTCTCGTCGCCGGGGAGTGGACGGCGCGTAACCTGCGGCGGATGGCGCCGCCCATCCAGGTCGACCAGACGCCCTGGCACGCCATGGCGGTACGGGACGTCCTGGAGCGGCTCCGCTCCTCGCCCAGCGGGCTCACCGAGGCGGAGGCCGAGGGCCGCAGGACGGCGTCGGCGCGGCGGGAGGCCCCGGGGCCGGTGTCGCTGCTCGCGGCGTCCGCGGAGGAGCTCGCCAACCCGCTGACCCCGGTCCTCGCCGCGGGTGCGGGCGTGTCGGCGGCGGTCGGCTCGGTGCTGGACTCCGTGCTGATCGGCGGCGTGATGGTGGTCGACGCGGTGCTCGGCGGCGCGCAGCGGCGGGGCGCCGACCGGGCGGTGCACCGGCTCACCGAGATCACCGCCACCCGGGTGCGGCTGCGCCGCCCCGACGGCGGCGTGTCGGGCGTCGCCGACACCCTGGTGCCGGGGGACGTGATCGAGCTGCGCGCCGGTGACGCCGTGCCGGCGGACGGCAGGCTGATCCAGGTGACCGGCCTCGAAGTCGACGAGTCCACCCTCACCGGCGAGTCGCAGCTCGTCGCCAAGACGACGGTGCCGACCGCGGCGCCCGCGATCGCGGACCGCGTCTCGATGGTCTACCAGGGGACGACCGTCGCGGCGGGGCACGGCCTGGCCGTGATCGTGGCCACGGGCGACGCGACCGAGGCGGGCAGGACCGCCGTACTGGCCGAGGAGGGGGCGCCGCCGAGCGGGGTGGAGCTGCGGCTCCGCGCGCTGAGCCGCAGGATTCTGCCCGCCGCGATCGGGTCGGGCGTGCTCCTGATGGTCCTGGACCTGCTGCGCGGCTCGCCGCTGTCGCAGGCGCTCGCCCCGGCGGTGAGCATGATGGTGGCCGCGGTCCCGGAGGGGCTGCCGTTCGTCGCCACCGTGGCGGAGCTGGCCTCGGCCAAGCGGCTGTCGACGCGCAACACGCTGGTGCGCAACCCGTCGACGATCGAGGCGCTCGGCCGGGTGGACGTGCTCTGCTTCGACAAGACGGGCACTCTGACCCAGGGGCACATCAGCCTGGGCAGGGTGTCTGACGGGTGGACCGAGTCGGAGCCGGAGGGGCTGACGCCCCAGCTGCGGGGGATCGTCGGCGCGGCGCTGCGGGCGGGGCCCCGCTTCGGCGGCGGGCGCGCCATCCCGCATCCCACCGACCGGGCCGTGGTCGAAGGAGCCGAGGCGCTCGGCGTCACCCCCGTGGACGGGTTGCGGGAGTGGACGCGGGTCGACGAGCTGCCCTTCGAACCGGCGCGGGGCTACCACGCGGTGCTGGGCCTGTCGGAGTCCGGGCACCTGCTGAGCGTCAAGGGCGCTCCCGAGGTCGTGCTCACCCGCTGCGCGGACGTGATCCGCGGCGGAATGACGGTCCCGCTGGACGAGGGGATCAGGCGGGAGCTGGAGCAGGAGGTGGACAGGCTGGCCCTGCAGGGCTACCGGGTGCTCGCCGTCGCGGAACGAGCGGCCTCCAGCCGCGCCGAGTTGGACGAGTCGCGCATCGAGAGGCTGCGCTTCCTGGGCTTCCTCGGCCTGGCCGACCCCGTCCGCCCGACGGCGAAGCGCAGCGTGGAGGGGCTGATGCGGGCCGGCGTCAGGGTCGTCATGATCACCGGTGACCATCCCAGCACGGCCGAGGCCATCGCCGCCGAGATCAACGCGCTGAACGGCCTGCGCGTGATGACCGGCCCCGAGCTGGACGATCTGGACGACGACGCGCTGGCCGTGGAGCTGCCGAAGGTGGCGGTCTTCGCGCGGGTCACCCCCGAGCACAAGGCGCGGATCGTCACCAACCTGCGCCGGGCGGGCAAAGTCGTGGCCGTCACCGGCGACGGCGCCAACGACGTGCCGGCGATCAGGCTCGCCGACGTGGGCGTCGCTCTCGGCTCGCGTGCCACGCCCGCCGCCCGGGCCGCCGCGGACCTCGTCGTGGTCGACGACCGCATCGAGACGATCATCGATGCCATCGTCGAGGGCAGGGCCATGTGGGGGTCGGTGCGCGACGCGCTGGGAATCCTGCTCGGAGGCAACATCGGAGAGATCGCCTTCACGCTCGGCTCCAGCCTGCTCACGCGGCGTAGCGCGCTGAACGCCCGCCAGTTGCTGCTGGTCAACCTGCTCACCGACATGTTGCCCGCGATGGCGGTGGCGATCAGGCCGCCCAGCGCGGCCAGCCCGGAGAAGCTGCTCGCCGAGGGCCCGGAGGCCTCGCTCGGAGCCGCTCTGACGCGGGACATCTACCTGCGCGCCGTCACCACCGCGGCGGCGGCGACCGGGGCGTGGGTGCTGGCGCGGATGACCGGAACCCGCTCCCGCGCCGACACCGTCGGGCTCGTCGGCCTGGTGAGCGCCCAGTTGCTGCAGACGGTGGCGTTGGGCGGCCGGGACCGGACGGTGCTGCTCGCCTCGCTGTCGTCGCTGGCCGCGCTGGCCGTGATCGTCTCGGTGCCGGGCCTCAGCCAGTTCTTCGGCAACCGTCCGGTCGGGCCGTTCGGCTGGGGTATCGGGCTCGGCTGCGCCGCGGCCGCGACCCTGGTCGCCGGAGCGATCCAACGATCAAGTTAACAACCGTCATCGACAGTTCACTTTACGGTCACCTCAGCTACAGTTGCCGGGTCAGGTTCACGGTGAATTATGCCGGTAACAGCACTTTCATCAGCGTGAGGTACGTAGTGTCCGAATTTCTGGCTTCTATGGCGGCCAAGGCGGCTTTCATGCTGCTCGAGGCGCTGATCATGCGCCTCGTCCAAGCCCTTGTCACGTCGCTCGTCCAGCCCGCCGGCCTCCGGCTGGTCTGACGAGGGCGGTATCACCACGTTCGCCGGCGAACCGCTCCAGCCGGCCGAGGTCGTCGGCCGTGAGCTGGAGGGACGCCGCGTCGAGGTTCTCCTCCAGATGGGCGAGGGCCCGGTGCCGACCGGCGCCGGGTCAGGAGTCCGGCAGCAGCTGCACGTACCCCTCGCCGCCGTTCAGCCGGATGAGCTGCCCGTCCTTGATCCGCTTGGTGGCGTCCTCCACGCCGACGACCGCGGGGAGCCCGTACTCCCGGGCGACCACCGCGCCGTGGGTCATCACCCCGCCGACCTCCATCACGACGCCCTTCACCGAGACGAACAGCGGGGACCAGCTGGGGTCGGTGAAGACCGTGACGAGGATGTCGCCCTCCTCCACCTGGGCGTCCTCCATCCTCATGACGACCCGCGCGCGGCCCTCGACCACGCCCGACGAGACCGCGACGCCCGCCAGCGCCCCCTCTGGCAGGCTTCCCGTGTCGTACTCGCCGGAGATCACCTCTCCCTCTGAGGTGATCACCCGCGGCGGGGTCAGCTTCTGGTACGTCTCGTGCGCCTCGCGCCGCTCGGTGATGAGGGCGTAGTCCAGCTGCCCGGTGTTCACCACGTTCCTGAACTCCTCGATGGACAGGAAGTAGACGTCCTCCTGCTCCTCGATCACTCCCTGCGCGACCAGCTTGCCCGCCTCCACGAGCAGCGCCCGCTTGTACAGTTCGAGCCGCAGCAGCAGGGCGTGCTTGGAGTACTCGCGGTAGCCGATGAAGTGGCGCACCAGGCTCATCTGCCGCGCCGCCTTCTTCGCCTTCCCCGACCCGCCGGGCAGCTGCCTCAGCCGCTCCAGCAGGCCGTTCATCATGCCTTCCGCGTCGGCACGGCCGCGCTGC
This sequence comes from Nonomuraea sp. NPDC005983, assembly GCF_040614375.1. NCBI lineage: Bacteria > Bacillati > Actinomycetota > Actinomycetes > Streptosporangiales > Streptosporangiaceae > Nonomuraea > Nonomuraea sp. NPDC005983. Next base: position 8,571 of record NZ_JBEXUP010000207.1, on the reverse strand, counting down.
TCCTTGCGGGCCCGCTCCCCCGGCGCGAACTTCCTGATGTTGCCGAGGATGAGCGGGACGAGCAGCGTCGGGTCCTCGCTCCAGCGCGTCCTGGTGATGTCGATGTCCCCGGGGCAGTGCATGCCGTACTTGCGCAGGTACTCCTCGAAGGCGCGGCGGACGACGGCGCCGCCGTCGAGCGCGGCCAGCCCGGCGAAGAACGTCTCGCGCCCGGCCCCTTCCAGGTACCCCATGACGGCCGGGTACTGCCGGACCACGTCGGCGAGGTCCAGGAGCTCCAGGCCCATCGCCGCCACGACGTTGTGCTCGGCGGACTGGGCGATCACGTCGGCGGTGTTCTTCTCGCCCAGCCACGCCTCCATGTGCTTGTTGACCCAGTTCACCGACTGGATGCCGACGAAGGCGGCCGCCACGCTGCGGGGGTCGAAGGTGAGGTCGGCCAGCACGTCGTGGTCCTCGATGAGGTACGCGAACAGCTCGTCGCCCGACTTGCCGTCGATGCCGCGCCGCAGCTGCTCGACCGTCGCCTCGTTCTGCGCGATGAGCTCGGGGACGACGCGGGCGTCGTCCTCGCGGCCGAGCTTGAGGTACTGGCGGGCCACCGGCAGCGGCCCGCCCTTGCCGAAGTCCATCACCGACGTCTTGCCGTGCGCGAGGTCCTTGACGAACTCCTTCCTGCCCAGCACCGTGCGCAGGGCGTCGGCCATCAGGACGTCGACCTGGCCGAGGCTCTTGAGCGTGACCATCCTGGCGATGGGCGAGGTGAGCTCGTGGGACATGTCCTTGTAGAACCGGTTCCCCGCCACAGTGCCCGCCGAGCGGCCCAGCTTCTCGTGCAGCAGGGCGAAGAACGACAGGCCGAGGGGGGCGAAGGCGTCGGTCATCATCTGCCGGTGCCCGTACGACATGTACACGTGGTTCTTGCCGTCGTGGGCGGCGGGGATGGGGTACAGCGTGGTGATGGGACGGCTCTGCAGCACGTGCAGCACGCCGTCGGCCAGGCCCCACTCGATGTCCTGCGGGCGGCCGAAGTGCGCCTCGATCCGCCGCCCGAAGGTTTCGAGCTGGAGGATCCGCTCGTCGCTGAGGGTCTGCACGTTCTGCCGGGCGGCCTCGATCGGCCGCTCCTCCGTGCCGCCGTCGGCCGAGGCGCGCAGCTCCATCGTCTGGACGGACACCTTCTTGTCGATGATCCGCCCCTCCCGCACCCGGTAGGTGTCGGCGTTGACCAGGCCGGAAACCATCGCCTCACCCAGGCCGAAGCCGGCGTCGATCGAGAGCACCCTCCGGTTGGAGGTGACGGGGTCGGCGGTGAACATGATGCCCGCCGCGTCGGGGAAGACCATCCGCTGGACGACCACCGACACCCGGACGGCCCGGTGGTCGAACCCGCTCTTGATGCGGTAGGCCACGGCGCGGTCGGTGAACAGGGAGGCCCAGCACCGCCGCACGTCGCGGACCACCGACGCCGCGCCCCGGACGTTCAGGTAGGTGTCCTGCTGCCCCGCGAAGGAGCTCGACGGCAGGTCCTCGGCGGTCGCGCTGGACCGCACGGCGCAGGGGACGTCGTCGCCGCCGAGGCCGGCGAGGTGGCCGACGATGTCCTGCTCGATCCCGGCCGGGATGGGCAGGCCCTCGACGGCGGCGCGCAGGCGCGCGCAGGCGTCGGCGATGCCCGCCCGGTCGTCGGCCGCCAGGCCGGACAGCCCGTCGATGAGCCGGCCGACCTCGGGGTCGCACTCGACCACCGCCTGGTAGGCCTCCGTGGTGACGCAGAATCCGGCGGGCACGCGCACCCCGTCGATCGAGGACAGCTCTCCGAGGTTGGCGCCCTTCCCGCCGACCACGGCGAGCCGGGTTCTGTCGATCTCGTCGAAACCGAGTACGTAGGCACTCATGGCTGGAATCCCATCTGGCTCTTGTCGGGCAGTCCCGCCGGGCGTGCACACCGAGAACGGCTCCGGCTCCTTCGCCGGATTACAATACAGTACACACCTGAATTCAAATCTGGGAGACTGGTCGCCACATGACCGAGACGGCGGCGTCCGCGCGGCAACCCGGCCGGCCGCGCAGCCGGGAAGCGGACACAGACCGGCTACCGGCCGCCCTCGGACAACGCGAAGCGCCCCCGCCACGGCGAATTCGAGGGGCGGGGGCGCCAAGCGGGGGCGGCTGTCTAGTGGCCCATCGACGCTCCCCCGTCGACCGGGATGACGGCGCCCGTGAGGTAGGACGCCTGGGGCGAGGCCACGAACCTGACGACCTCCGCGATCTCCTCGGGGCTCGCCATCCGCTGCAGCGGGATCGTCGCGCACATCTCGGCGATGCGCTTCTCGGGCAGGACGGCCGTCATGGCGGTGTCGGTGAGGCCGGGGGCGATCACGTTCACCGTGATGCCGCGCTTGCCGAACTCCCAGGCGAGGGAGCGGGCGAACCCGACCAGGCCGGCCTTGGAGGCGGCGTAGTTGCTCTGCCCCTGCTCGCCCCGCAGGCCCACCGTCGACGAGATGAACACGATGCGGCCGCGCCTGGCCTTGAGCATGGCCGGCGCCACCTGCCTGACCACGCGGAAGGCGCCCTTGAGGTTGGCGTCCAGGGTGGCCTCGAAGTCCTCCTCGCTCATGCGCAGCAGGAGCTTGTCGCGGGTGATGCCGGCGTTGGCGACGAGGACCTCCACCGGGCCGTGCAGGCTCTGCACCTCCGCGACGGCGCGTTCGACGTCGGCGGGGGAGGTGACGTCGCAGGAGACCCCCGCGAGGTCGGCCGGCGGCTCGCTCGTCCGGTAGGTGACGGCGACCTTGTCGCCGTCGGCGGCGAAGGCGCGCGCCACGGCCAGGCCGATGCCCCGGCTGCCCCCGGTGACGAGGACGGAACGACTCACGGTCTCTCCCTAGGAATCGGCGGGAATATGCGAATTCTCGGATGGGTACGTATCCCCGTATTTACGTATAAAAGCGTCCGCGATCCGCTCGGAAGTGATCTCCCCGCCTTCGGCGTCCGCGAGAGTCTGGATCACATCAGCGAATTCACGTTGTAGCTCGATCGGGACCTCCACCCCGTGGTGGGCGTTCAACACGTAGGCGACCCCGCCCTTGCCGGATTGGCTGTTGATCCGCACCATCGCCTCGTAGGAGCGGCCGACTTCGGACGGGTCCAGCGGCAGGTACGGCACCTGCCACGGCAGCTCGCCCGGGTCCACCCCGGCCTCGGCCGCCTCGCGGTCGTGCGCGGCCAGCCCCTTCTTGATCGCGTCCTGGTGGGAGCCGGAGAAGGCGGTGTAGACCAGGCCGCCGGCGTAGGGGTGACGGGGGTGCACCGCCATCCGGGTGCAGCGCTCGAAGGTCTCCTTGACGGCGTCGATGTCAGAGAAGTCGATCCCGGGGTCAACACCCTGCGTCAGCAGGTTCATCCCCAGCGTGACCAGGCAGACGTTGCCCGCCCGCTCACCGTTGCCGAACAGGCAGCCCTCGATCCGCTCCGCGCCCGCCAGCAGGGCCAGTTCGGCGGAGGCGACCGCCGTCCCCCGGTCGTTGTGCGGGTGGATGGACAGGCAGACGTGCTCGCGCCTGGACAGATTGCGGTCGAGCCACTCGATCTGGTCGGCGAAGACGTGCGGGTGCGAGCGCTCCACCGTGGACGGGAAGTTGAGGATCATCGGGCGCCCGGGACCGGGCTGCCACACGTCCATCACCGACTCGCAGACGTCCAGCGCGAAGTCGGGCTCGGACTCGTTGAACACCTCCGGGGAGTACTGGTAGCGGAGGTCGCAGCCGGCGAGAGTACGCTCCGCGTACTTCATCATCAGCCGGGTGCCGCGCACGGCCATGTCCTTGCACTCGTCGCGGGTCATGCCGAACACGACCCGCCTGAACACCGGCGCGATGGCGTTGTAGAGGTGGATCGTGGCCCTGGGCGCGCCCTTCAGGCTCTGGACGGTCTGCCTGATCAGCTCGTCGCGGGCGGGGACGAGCACCGTGATCCACACGTCGTCGGGGATGCGGTTCTGCTCGATGAGCATCCGGACGAACGCGTGATCGTCCCGGCTGGCCATCGGGAAGCCGACTTCGATCTCCTTGTAGCCCATCGCCACCAGCAGCTCGAACATCTTCAGCTTGCGGGCCGGGTCCATCGGAGTGGGGAGGGCCTGGTTGCCGTCGCGCAGGTCGGTGGAGAGCCAGCGGGGGGCGGTGACGGCGCGCCGGTCGGGCCAGGCCCGGTCGGGAAGCGATAGCGGCACGAATTCCCGATAGCGCCCTGCGGATATTCGAGGAGATTTCACGGCCGCTTTCCCTTTCTCGCGTCTGCTGCCGGGGGCAAAGCCGTGATTTACGCTACAACCGGGTCGCGGGGCTCAACAAGTATCGTCCGGAATATCGGAAGTAGTAGACGCGCCTACAACCTTCAATGCCCTACTTAACTTCCATCAATAATCACTGGAACATCGGGTTCATGCCAAGCCTTCGGACCTCCCCCGGGCATCCGTCTGCCCTCCGCGTCAGAAGCGGTGTCAGTCTGTTACGGATGTGCCTGATCGAGACCCGCCCCTCCGTCCTCGTGATGTTCTCACTGCGCTTCGCCGCCGGCGCGACCCTGGGGGCGCAGGCCCTCGACGTCCGGGACGGCACCCCGTTGCAGATGGCGGGCACCGGCCTGGTCTGGGTCACGGCGATCTTCGCGGTCTACCTGTTCAACGGCGTGATGGACGTAACGGAGGACCGGGCGAACGGCTCCGCGAGGCCGATCGCGCGGGGCGAGCTGGAGCCCGACGTCGCCTTCGCGGTGGCCCGCGGCGCCGCGCTGCTCTCTCTGGCGGGCGCCGCCCTGCTGCCCACGCCGATCGCCTGGATGGTGCTCATCCTGCTCGCCCTGGGATACGCCTACTCGGGCCCGCCGTTCCACCTGAAGCGCAGATCCGGCCCCGCCGCCGCGATCGGCATGCTCGCCTGCCTGCTGACGTACGCGGCCGGCTTCGTCGTGCAGTCGGAGGAGTGCTGGGTCGCCCGCGCGGAGCCGCTGGTGGTCTTCACCCTGGCCGTCTCCCTGTGGACCGGGCTCGTCGGCATTCTCACCAAGGATCTTTCCGATATCGAGGGAGACGCGGAAGCCGGAAGGTCTACTCTCGGAGTGACGCGCGGAGAGGAGACGGTACGGCTGCTCGCCGCGGGGGCCGCGCTGGCCACCGCGACCGCGTTCGGGGCGGTCGTGCTGCTGCTTGACCTGCCGCTGGTCGGGGCGGTCGTGACGATGTTCGTGGGGGCGATCACCGTCACCGTGGTGACACTCGGTCCGCTTTCGCGGGGCGACCGGGCCCATCGGCGGCGTCCGTATCGTGCGTTTATGACTACGCAGTATGGAGTTCATCTGATTTTAGTCGTGGCTATGGCATATCCTCCTGTTGCCTGACCAACATAAATGGGTAAAAATGGGCCATCCGGTTTCCCTAGGTCCGGAGGCGGCCTTGACGGGGAGTCACGCTCGTAGCACTAAAGACTTCGCAGCCCTAGTAGACGGTTGCCGCGACCAGATCCTCGCTGAATACACGCGCAGGCTCAGAGTCGAATGCGCGTCGCTGGTGCGGGAGTCCGCCACGCTGCGTCAATTGATTGCGAACGCCGAAGAGATTCTGGCCGACGTGGTGACGGCGCTGCAGGCAGGCAAGGTCCGGACAGACGACTCCTACAGCCGCCTGGCCTGGGACATCGGGGCCGACAGGGCACAGGCCGGCATCCATCCCAAGGAGTCTCTGGAGGCGGCGTCGATCTTCTTCAGGGTCGCCCTGCCGGCCCTGAGCGAGTCAATGGTCGAGCTACCCGACTTCGCCCGGCTGTTCAACATCGTGGCGCTGAGCCTGGAGCACAGCATCTCGGCCAGGATCCGCGCGGCGTCGGCCGCCTACACCGGGTTCCTCCTGAACAGGGTGCACGACGTGCAGGTGGAGGAGCGGCACCGCATCGCCAGGGAGTTGCACGACCGGATCGGCCACGGCATCAGCGTCGCCCACCAGCAGCTCGAACTGCACGAGTTCAACCGCCTCAGCGAGCCGACCAGGGCCTCGGGCAACGTCAAGCTCGCCGAGCAGGCCATCCAGGAGACGATGCAGAACCTGCGGCAGGTGACGTCGGAGCTGCACCCCAACGAGCCGCTGAAGAGCCTGGAGAAGGCGTTGCTCTGCTACCTCGAAACCGTCGACACCCGCGAGGTGACCGTCCGGCTGCACGTCAACGGCGACGAGACGTGGGCGCCGCCCGAGGTGCGGGACGAGTCCTTCCTCATCTTCCGCGAGGGCGTGCGCAACGCGCTGGCCCACGCGCGGGCCTCGGTGATCCTCATCCAGATCGACATCGCGCCGCACGAGATGCGCGGCACCGTCCAGGACAACGGCCGGGGGTTCGCGGAGGAGGGGGTGTCGGGCTCGGCGATGGGACTGAGATCGATGCGGGAACGAGCCGAGCTGCTCGGAGGTTCGGTGGTGGTGTCGAGTGAACAGGGCAAGGGCACCACGGTCGACTTCCACGTGCCGATGCACGAGGCGAACTTATGAGCAGATCCGGCCAGCTGACCACGATCGGCATCGTCGACGACCACGCCCTCTTCCGTGAGGGCCTGCGGGAGATCCTCGAGGCGAACGACGACCTGGAGGTGGTGGGCGAGGCGGGCGACTCGGCCGAGGCGCTGACGATGGTCGCCGACAAGCGTCCGAACGTCCTCATGCTCGACATCGAGATCCCCGGTGACGGCGTCCTCGACACCGTCGCCCGGATCCGGGTCATCTCACCCGAGACCAAGGTCATCGTCCTGAGCATGTACGACGGGCCGCAGCTCCTGCGCCGGCTGCTGTCGTCGGGAATCCGCGGCTACCTGCTGAAGAGCGTGCACAGGGAGGAGGTGATCTCCGCCATCAAGAGCGTCGTCAACGATCCGGACCGGCTGGTGCTGGCCGTCTCGCGCGACAGCCTCGCCCAGCTGCACGGCCCGTCGCCGAACGTCCTCACCGACAAGGAGCGGCAGGTTCTGGAGTTCGCCGCGCAGGCTCTCAGCAACCAGCAGATCGCCACCCGGCTCGGCCTGACGGAGGCGACCGTCAAGCGGCACCTGCGCAACATCTTCGTCAAGCTCGGCGCGGTCTCCCGCATCGACGCGGTCAACCGCGCGATCGCCGCGTCGCTGATCACCGCTCCGCGGGACCCGGGAGCGGTGCCGAAGGGATTCGGCTAACGCCGCCGCCCTGATCTGCCAGCGCATCACGCGACTCCCGGGGAGAACACCTCGGCCAGGCGGTCGCACGTCTCCTGCGACAGCTCCACGCCCGTCGAGGCGATGTTCATCTCCAGCTGGACCGGGTCGTGCGCGCTGGGCACCGGGACGACGTCGTCGTTCCTCGACAGCAGCCAGGCCAGGGCGAGACGGCTGATGCCGATGTCCAGGTCGGCCGCGATCGCCTCCGCCTCGCGCAGCATGCGCCCGGCGTCGGGCACGACGCTCGGCGACAGGCCCGGGTCCATCCGTCGCGGGTCGTGCGGGTCGAGCGGGTTGGGCGGGGGCAGCCCGCCGCCGAGCAGGCCGCGGCCCAGCGGGCTGCGGGCGACGATGCCGATGCCCAGCTCCCGCGCCACGGGCAGGTGCTCCTTCTCGGCCGCCTGCCGCCAGAGCGAGTACTCCGTCGCGAGCACCGTGACAGGGTGGACGGCGTGGGCCAGGCGCACCTGGCCCGGCTCCCCGTCGACCAGCCCGATGTAACGGATCTTCCCCTCGCTGACGAGCTCCGCCAGCTCGGCGACGCTGTTCTCGATCCGCGCCCACGGCTGGACGCGCAGGTAGTAGATGTCGATGTAGTCGACACCGAACCGCGCCAGCGTGTCGTCGCAGGAACGCCGCAGCCGCCCCGACCCGTCGGCGCGCCGCGAACCGGCCCACTGGCAGGTGGCGAGCAGCATCTCCGCGCGCTGCTCGGACAGCGCCCTGCCGATCAGGGGTTCCAGCTCGCTGCCCGCGCCCAGGTCGCTGACGTCGAACATGGTGATCCCGGAGCTGATGGCGTGATAGACGATGGCCATCGACGCGGCCGGGTCGATCCGCCCCCGGGAGCCGGTGAGAGCCGCAGCACCCAGACCGATACAGGATGAGATCGGCCCGGCCTTACCCAGTCTTCTGTGCCTCATGGGATCACCTCCGTTGTCGTCTGCATGGGATGTGACCTCACAGGCACGTCACAGGTACGTCGGCGGGCGGCTGCCCGCCCTCACGCGGAAGGCCCACCAGCTCACCATCTGGAAGGCGGTCAGCAGCGGGATCATCAGCACCGCGACGGGCAGGAGCAGCTGGAGAGTCGCGGTGTCGGCCACGGCGTGGGCGATGGGCAGGCTGGGCCCGCCGTCGCGCGCCGAGGACAGCAGGTTCGGGTACAGGCCGGACCCGACGATGAGCACGGGCAGCCCGGCCGCGCAGCAGCTGGCCGCGAACGCCAGCCGAGGGGCGCGCCGCGTCAGCGCCACAGCGGCCGCGCCGAGCGCGACGACCAGCGCCGCGGCCGGCAGGGCCGCCGCCCAGCCGCGGGCGCTCACTCCCCCGGCC
>NZ_JBEXUP010000206.1:0-12650 GCF_040614375.1 Nonomuraea sp. NPDC005983 | reverse complement strand
GACCGGCTGGTTGTCCACCACTTTGGTGGAGAACGCGAGAGCAAGGGCGTGTTGCTGCGCGAGCTGGACGCGCAGCACGCCGCGGTGACCAGCACGCTGGCCGACCCGGAGCTGGTGGCGGCCGCCGCGCAGCCCGCACCCGACCTGGACACGATCGCGGCGGAGCGCGACGCGGCCGAGCACGAGCACACGGCGCTGGCGTCCGCGAAAGACCGGGCCATGGCCCGGGAGGCGCGGCTGCGGGAGCTGGGCGCCGAGCTGGCGGCCTGCCTGGAGCGGTGGGAGCCGGCCGCCGCCCGGCACCGGCTGGCCGAGCGGATGGCGTCGCTGGCCGGCGGCACGTCCAGCGACAACCAGTGGAACATGAGCCTGTCGTCGTTCGTGCTGGGGGAGCGGCTCAGGCAGGTGGTCGACGCGGCCAACGAGCGGCTCGACCACATGTCGGCCGGGCGCTACTCGCTCCGCCACGACCTGCGCAAGACCGCCGGAGCCAGAGGGCGGTCGGGTGGCGGGCTGGGGCTGCGGGTGTCCGACGGCTGGACCGGCGTCGACCGCGACCCCGCGACCCTGTCGGGCGGCGAGAGCTTCATCACCTCGCTGGCGCTCGCCCTCGGCCTGGCCGACGTGGTCGCCGCCGAGGCGGGCGGCGCGGAGATCGGCACCCTCTTCGTGGACGAGGGCTTCGGCACCCTGGACGAGGACACCCTCGACGGCGTCCTCGACATCCTCGACAGCCTGCGCGACGGCGGGCGCGCGGTCGGCATCATCAGCCACGTCGCCGAGCTGCGCTCCCGGATCCCGGCACAGCTCAAGGTGGCCAAGACCCGCACCGGCTCCACCCTCTCAACGGTCGGGGTGGGCTGACCACGCCGACCTTCCCGCGTGAGCCCGGTCGCGAGCGGAAGAAGCGGCCGTGCCACCTCTGTCTCGTGTCGATGGCCTCAGGCGTCGCGCCCGAGCACTGTCTCTGCGTATCGGCGCACGACCGGCTCCAGGTAGTCCACATGCGACCCGGCGAGGCCCGCCACCTCGGCCTGGGAGCGGACAAGGGCGATCCGGTCCAGCTCCGGATCACGACCCAGTGCCGTCTCCGCGGACACCAGAGCCCCGAACCGTTCGTGCACCAGCGACGCCGGTCGGGATGGAGCGAGGAACAGGACACCGACGCTCCCCCGCTTACCGCGTGCGACAAGCCACAGGGTCAGGTCGTCGGGCGGCGTGTCGATACCGGTCTCCTCGACCAGCTCCCGCGCGGCGTGCCGGCGGAGCGCGGCCTCGTCCAGGGACTCACGGTCATCCGGCGGCTCGACGGACCCGCCCGGCAGCTGCCAGCGACCAGGAGTGGCCGTTGACGACGACATCCGCCCCACCAGCAGGCGCCCGTCAGCTGTCGGCTGCACGACCGAGACGAACAGGGACGGCAGCCACGCGGTGGCGCCAGGGACCCGACGCAAGGCGTAGCGGCGGTAGGTCGTCCTAGCCCAGGAGAGGACCAGGCTGTGTGGCCCATCCCGCTCCAGCCCCGCGCACGCCGCCACTGGCCCGTCGAAGAGGCTCGGGTTGGCCTGAACCGTCTCCTCCCAAACCCTGTTCATGGCCAGCCGGTCTTCGGGCGATATCGCGGGCGCGGCAGCTTCGACCAGGCGGAGCCGGCGAACGTCCATGAGTTCGACGCCGGAAGGTGGCGGCAGTGGCTCGGTCACCGCCTCATGCTGGCACACCGGGGCGGCGTCGCCGGTGTCGGCGCGTGTCGCGCGGTTATCTCATCTCGGTGCCCGTGAGACCTTCGAGCCCAGCCAGCGCGCGAACCGGGGCAGTGCCTCGAGTCGATCGGTCGCCTGGCTGACCCGGTAGTACAGCTGCGGCGGGACGTGCGGGAGCACCGGGGACCGCCGCCGGCCGAGCAGCGTGAACATCTGCGGCGGCGGAAGGCTGATGTAGCGCGGGATGTTCTCGTACCACAGGGCGCTGTGGCGGGCCGCTCTCTGGGGGCCCCGGATCGCGGACATGCGCTCCCGCTCGTAGCGGGCGAGGGCGGGCTGGAGCCGCGTGTCGCTGTGCAGCGCGATGACCAGGACGGCGGCGTCCCCCAGCGCGAGGGAGGTGCCCGCGCCGATGGAGTAGTGCGTGGTGTGCGCGGCGTCCCCGAGCAGGACGAGGTTGTCGCGGTACCACGTCCGGTTGGTCAGGGTGCGGAAGTTCAGCCAGTGCGCGCTGCCGTCGGCCTGCGCCCGGCCGATCAGCGGGTGGCCGTCCAGGATGTCGTCGAAGATCTTCTCCAGGAGGGCCAGGCCGTCGGCCTCGTTCGCCTCGTGCAGCCCGAGCCCCTTCCAGGTCGCGGGGGAGCACTCGATGAGGCAGGTGCTGTGATTCTGGCTGATGGGGTAGCCGTAACACCAGATCCAGCCGTGCGCGGTCTCCACGAAGGAGAAGGTGAAGGCGTCGAAGACCTTGGTGCTGCCGAGCCAGATGTAGGGGTTTCCCCCGACGGCGACCACGGTGCCGAAGTGGTCGGCGTGGCGCTCGCGCAGCACGCTGTTGACCCCGTCGCCGGCGACGACGAGGTCGGCATCGGCCACCTCGTCCGCGTCGGTGATCTCGCACTCGAACTCGATGCGCACGCCGAGCGACCGGGCCCGCTCGGCGAGGATGCCGAGCAGCCGGCGCCGGCTGATGCCGAAGCCGCCGTCGCCCTGACGCACCACCGTGTGGTCGCGGATGTGCGCGACCGTGCTGTCCCAGCAGACCGAGCTCTCGCTGATGGCGCGCCCGGACTCGGGGTCGGCGCCGTGGAGATTGTCGAGCAGTTCGTCCCAGTACGTCACGCCCCAGCCGTATGTCGACCCGGCTGGGTTTCGCTCGTACACCGTGATGTCATGGGACGGGTCCACGCGTTTCATCAGGATCGAGAAGTACAGGCTGGCGGGCCCGCCGCCGACGCAGGTTACCTTCACAAGAACCCCCGTTTGTCGCGCAAGGTAATCAAGCTATGACATAGAGTAGCAGATGGGGTGTATGTGGAGCGGTCTCACCCTGTTGAGTCGCCCGCCGGCCGTCTCGACGCAGCTGACTGGGCCGACGCCGCCCCTCCGGTCACCGATGGCCGACGGCGGCCACAGTGACGTTAGCCAGGGGCAGGCGCGGGCATGCGGGAGAGCATGCGTGAACAAGCCGGCAACGCACCGCCTCCGCAGAGCCAGCCGTATCCGGGGCGTTCGGGGGAGATGGCCCCTGAGCCGCGCGACGAGATGCGTGACTACGTCGGCAGGGAACTGCTCGACGGGAAGCGGGCGCTGATCACCGGCGGCGACTCCGGCGTCGGGCGGGCCGTGGCCGTCGCCTTCGCCAAGGAGGGGGCCGATGTCGCGATCGCGTACCTGACCGAGCACGAGGACGCCAACCGCACCAGGAAGCTGGTGGAGTCCACCGGGCGGCGCTGCGTGCTGCTGCCGGGCGACCTGGGCGACCGCGACCACTGCGCGGCCGTGGTGGAGCAGGCGGTGACCGAGCTGGGCGGCCTGGACGTGGTGGTGAACAACGTCGCCTACCACAGGCCCGTGCGGTCACTGGACGAGCTGACCGACGAGCAGTGGGAGCACGCGTTCGCGGTCAACATCCACAGCTGCTACCGGGTCACCAAGGCCGCCCTGCCCTACTTGCGCGAGGGCGGTGCGATCGTCAACACGTCCTCCGTCAACGGGCTGCACGGCAACGGGACACTCATCGACTACGCGGCGACGATGGGCGCGGTCAACGCCTTCACCTGCTCGATGGCGCGGAACCTCGCCGACAGGGGCATCAGGGTCAACGCCGTCGCTCCCGGCCCCGTCCGGACGCCGTCGATCGCGGTGGCCCTTCCCGAGGAGAGGGGTGCGGAGTTCGGCGAGCAGGTGCCGATGAAGCGCGCCGCCGATCCGGACGAGATCGCGCCGTCGTACGTCTTCTTCGCCGCCGAGCGGCTCTCGTCGTACTACACCGGGGAGATCCTCGCCCCGGGCGGCGGTGACGGATGGCGCCCGTCGCCGGCCTCGGCGACGGCGTGAACGCGCAGGCGGCCCTCGACGCGAGCGGGCGCGGCCGCACGCTCACGCCTGAGGCCGCGCCCGCGGTTCCTGGCCCGCGCGTCAGGCGCGGAGCGAGCGCTGGGCGACCACGGCCCGGCACATCCCGGGGTCGTCGCAGAACGCGCCGTCGATGCCGAGGTCGACGAGCTTGTTCAGCCAGCCCATCACGTCGCCGGTGGCGCGGGAGTAGACCGGGCTGGCCGGGTTCCCGAGCCGGTAGTCCGACGGGAGCTGGGAGTTCTCGTTGCGTACCGTCCAGACGTGCACGCTGAGGCGCCGGCGGTGCGCGTCGTCGACCAGCGTGGTGGGCGCCTGGAGCTTGCCGTCCGGGCCGGTGGGGACGACGCGGCGGGTGTCGACGCCGACGCCGTTCGCGTACGTGGCGACCTCGCGCAGGCCCTCCGGCTTGACCAGGTCGTCGTAGGTGCGGGTGCTCCCGGCCGCGACCCAGTCGTAGGGCGCGCCCCCGAAGGTGACGAGCTGGATCAGCGGGAGCCTGGTCTTGGAGCGCAGGTCGCGCAGGTTGGCGGTCTCGAACGACTGGATGAACGCCTTGCGGACGTGGTACTTGTTCAGCACCTCGAGCAGCGGCTCCTCCAGCGACAGGCCGATGGAGTCGAAGTAGGTCGGGTGCTTGGTCTCGGGGTAGACCCCCACGCCGTGCCGCTGGGCCAGCTGGACGACCTCCTCGAACGTCGGGATCTCCGCCAGCCCTTCGAACGCCGCGTTGTCCGGTCGCAGGTCGGGCACCCGCTCCTTGGCGCGCAACGTCTTCAGCTCGGCGAGCGTGAAGTCCTCGGTGAACCACCCGGTGACCGGGCGCCCGTCGATCGTCTTCGTGGTGCGCCGGTCGTCGAACTCCCGGTGCGACTCCACGTCCGTGGTGCCGCCGATCTCGTTCTCGTGCCTGGCCACCAGCACGTGGTCCTTGGTGGAGACGAGGTCGGGCTCGATGTAGTCGGCGCCCAGGGCGATGGCGGCCTCGTACGACAGCAACGTGTGCTCGGGCCGGTGGGCGCTGGCGCCCCTGTGCCCGATGACGACGAGGTCCTGGCCGCGGCGGTCGGCCGTGGCGGGTTCGGTTCTGAACAACACGACACCTAATGTGCCCGCGGCCAGCACGGCCATCGCGCTCGCGAGCAACCTGCGCATCTTCATGCGCGGCACCGTAGAGGGCACAGGTGGCTCGCGGGTTACGGGAAAGCGCACGCCGCGGGGCGCCAGGCCGACCCTGCGCTACCGGCCGCCCATCACGCCGTTCTCCCACGCCCAGGCGGCGATCCCGACCCGGTTGCGCACCCCAAGCTTGGCTTGGACGCTCGATACGTGGCCCTTGACGGTGCTCAGCGAGATGAACAACTCGGCGGCGATCTCCTGGTTGGTGCGTCCTCTGGCGACGGCCCGGACGACCTCGGACTCCCGTTGGGACAGCGGCTGCGCGGGGCCGTTGACGGCCAACGCCCCGGCGGACGCGAGGTGGCGCAGCAGCCGGACGGTTACCGACGGCGAAACCAGGGCGTCTCCGGCGTTCGCCGCCCTGACGGCCTCGACGAGCAAGGCGGGGCCGGCGTCTTTCAGCACGAAGCCGACCGCGCCGCCGCGCAGCGCGCCGTACACGTACTCGTCGAGGTCGAAGGTGGTGACCACGATCACCCGGAGCGGGTCGGGGACGCCGGGGCCGGCCAGGGCACGGGTGACCTCGATGCCGTCGAGGCGGGGCATCTGGACGTCCAGCAGGCACACGTCCGGGCGCAGCCGCCGGGCCAGCTCGACCGCCTCGGCGCCGTCGGCGGCCTCAGCGACCACGCTGATGTCGGGCTGGTCCTCGAGGATGACCCGCAGGCTGCCGCGCACCATCGCCTGGTCGTCGGCCACGAGGACGCTGATCGTCATCGACGCTCCCGCGAGGTGACGGGCAGGGTGGCGAGCACGGACCAACCGGCCCCGGCGCGCGGGCCGGCACGCAGCGTGCCACCGAGGGTCTCCACCCGTTCGCGCATCCCCACCAGGCCGTATCCGCCACGGTGGTAGTACCGGGCCGGGGCCGGCGGGGCGTCGTCGAGGACCTCGACGGTGACGGTGTCGCGCTCCTCGGCGACGCTGACCGTGACCGAGCGGGCGTGCGAGGCGTGGCGCGAGACGTTCGTCAGCGACTCCTGGACGACCCGGTAGACGGTGCTGGTCACTTCGGGCGGCCACACCGGTTCACCGGCAGGCAACCGGAGGCGCACCGCGGGGCCGTGCCCGCCGAACCGTTCGACCAGGTCGCCGAGCCGTTCCTGGCCGGGCGTGGGGAGAGCCGGGTCGCCCTCGGCGTCGCGCAGCAGACCGACGACGCGTCGCGTCGCGGCCAGCGCGTCGGAGCCGGCGGCCTCGATGTCCGCGAGGGAGCCCTCGACCTTCTCCGGGTGCTTACGGGTGATGAGCTGGGCGGCCTGCGCCTGGAGCACGATGCCGGTGATGTGGTGGGCGACGACGTCGTGCAGTTCCCTGGCGAGCCTCAGGCGCTCGTCGCGGCGCACCTTGTCGGCGACGGCCCGGCGGCGGGCGTCGAGCAGCCGCGGCCACAGCCCGATCACGACCGCGGCGAGCCAGCCCAGGCCGTTCAGGACGGCGACGACCGAGTGGGAGAAGGCCGCGAAGGCGCCGGCGACCACCGCGAGCCCCCCGGCCGCGACGGCGCAGGCCGGAACGACCGGGAGCGCTCTGACCGCGGACCCGACGAGCACGGACAGGCCCAGGGCCATGGCCGGGCCGGGCTCGGCGGGCAGCTGGGCGAACCGGGCGACCAGGAGGGCGGCCGCCGCGACGGCCAGACCCGCGACCGCCGCCCGCGCCCGGCCGTGCCGGCGCAGCAGCGCGATCACGCACACCGCCGCACCGGCCGCGCAGTCGAACTGCCAGTAGTCGCCGCCCCAGCTGTCAGCGACGCGGGACGCCTGAAAGGCGAGCGCCGCCGCGAACCCGACGCCGAGCCCGGCGTCGGCCGCGTGCCTGGCCGGCCACTCCCGAACGTTCACACCGCTCAGGCTAGGAGATCTCCACCCCGCACCGGACCGGCCGAAAGTACCGTCTCCGGCGGTGCAACCCTGCTTTCGCCCGATGCCGGGCACCGGGCCGGGTCCACAGGATGAGCCCATGCCACCTGAAGATTCCCAGCCGCTACTGACAGCTCATACGGACCCGCAGGGCCGGGGCCACGCGCGCCCGCCGACGACCTCCCCCGGCCGCCCGCGCATCGCCGCGCTCGACGTGGTGCGCGGGTTCGCGCTGTGCGGGATCCTGCTGGCCAACGTCAAGCCGATAGCCAACGTAGGCGGCGTCCTCGTGGGGGGTCCGCTGACGACGGGGGAGACGTGGATGGCGCTGCTCGTCGGGCAGCGCTTCTTCCCGATCTTCTCCTTGCTGTTCGGCGTCGGGTTCTCGCTGCTGCTGAACTCCGCCGCGGATCGCGCCGCCCGTCCGCGGCTGCTCCTGCTGCGTCGGCTGCTGGCGCTGCTGGCCCTCGGCCTGGCGCACCGCGTGCTGCTGTGGGAGGGCGACATCCTGACCGTCTACGCCGTCGTGGGCCTGCTGGTGCTGCTGCCCTCGACCTGGCTGCCGCGCTGGGCCGTGGCCGGCCTCGCCGCCGCGTCCATCGCGACGGCGCTGATCCTCAACGCCGGCTTCTTCGCGCTGGTCCCCGGGCTGTTCCTGCTGGGCTCGGCGCTGACCCGGTACGGGGTGATCGGCCGGATCGAGCGGTCCGGCCGGGTGCCGGCCGTGCTGGGGCTGCTCCTCGCGGCGGGGGCGGTGCCCGTCCTGTGGGTGCAGACCGATGCGCGGACCGGCGACTCGGTCCAGTCGCTCGCGCTCGGCGTGGGCGGGCTGCTGGTCGCGGGGGTGTACATCTGCGGCCTGCTGCTCCTGCTCAGGACGCCGCTGCGATGGGCGCTGCAGGCCGCCTTCGCGCCGCTGGGCCGGATGGCGCTGACCAACTACCTGACCGCCACCGTCCTCGTCCTGCTGGTCAGCCGCGTCCTCGGCGGCTCGTCGGACGGCTGGTCGGTGACGACGGTGTTCCTGATCGCCGGGCCCATCCTCGGCGTCCAGTGGCTGTGGTCCACCCTCTGGCTGCGGCGCTACCGCCAGGGACCTCTCGAGTGGCTCTGGCGCTGGGCCACCTGGGCCCGCCGTCCACCCCTTGCTTGACGGCTCGGCCGTGCTCAGGCGTCCGGCGGCCGCATCGGCTCGCCGTCCGCCTGTGCGCGTGTGGGGTCAGACGGCTTCGTACCCCGGGAAGAGCAGCGACAGCTCGCGCGGGTAGGTCGCGATCAGCCGCAGTTCGTCGTCGGTCAGCGGGCGGCCGGTCATCGCGTTGCAGAGCTGGACCAGCCGGAACGCCGTCTCCTCGTCCCGCACCTCGACCTCGAGCCCGTCCATGACGTGCCTGAACCCGGCCTTGCCGCCGTACTCGCCGGTCAGGACCACGCGGCCGGCGCGCGCGTGCCAGTCCTCCGGGAACGGGCCCAGCGTCGCCTCGTCGTACAGCTCGTAGTTGCCGTGGTCCTTCAGCGCGCCGTCGGCGTGGATGCCGCTCTCGTGCGCGAACGCGTTGCGTCCGACCCCCACCTGGTTGTACGGGAGGGGCTGCCCGAACGCGTAGCTCGCCCAGAGGCCGAACCTGCGGGCCCACGACAGGTCGATGGCGTCGCCGAGCTCCGCGTTCAGGCCGAAGCCGTGCTCGAAGGCGAGGATCGTCGACAGCAGGTCGGCGTTGCCCGAGCGCTCACCGATGCCGTTCACGCAGGTGTTGATCCAGGCGTCCTGGCCCGCCTCCAGGTCGCCGAGCGCGCCAGCGACCGAGTTGGCCACGGCCAGCCCCAGGTCGTTGTGGCAGTGCGTCTCGATCGGCATGCCGGTGGCCGACGCCAGCTTGGCGAACCGCTCGCGGATCCTGTCGGGCGTGTCGCCGCCGATCGTGTCGCAGTACCGCACCCGGTCCGCGCCCGCCTCCTTGGCGGCCAGCGCGAACTCCAGCAGGAACCCGTCGTCGGTGCGCGACCCGTCCTCGGCGTTCACCCCGACCGTCTGCGCCCCCGCCGCCTTCGCGGCTCGGACCGCGGCGGTCATCTCCCTGATGATCGCCGCCCGGTCGAGCCGCCCGCGGAACTTGTTCTGGATCATGTAGTCGGACGTGGAGATCGACAGGTTGTAGTGCTTGAGGCCGAGCGGCGCGGCCTTCTCCACGTCCTGCGGCACACCCCTGCACCAGCCCGACAACCGCAGGTCGCCGAACGCCCCCGCCTCGGCCAGCGCCACCTGCGCCCGGACGTAGGGCACCTCGTGGAACAGGAAGGGGAAGCCGATCTCGGACTGCGCCACGCCGAGCTTGGCCAGATAGAAGTTGACCATGGTCTTGCCGAACTTCGACAGGCCGGTGCGCGCGGTCTGCACGCCGTCCCGGTTGGTCACGTCGAGGAAGTGAACTTTTGGCATGCTCCTACGTTGACACCTTGCCTCAATGTGTATCAATATTGATTTTCGTCAACATTGGAGGTCGGGTGTGGAGTGGATCGACGCGGCCACGGCCGCCGAACGGCTCGGCGTCAAGCCCGCCACGCTGTACGCCTACGTGAGCAGGGGCGTCCTGAAGCGCCGCCACGGCGAGGACGGCCGCCGCAGCCTGTTCGACGCCGACGAGATCGAGCAGCTGGCGAGGCGCGGCCGCCCACGCAACCAGCCGCCCGAGCTGGTGATCGAGTCGGCGGTCACCGCCCTTGGCGCCGACCGTCCCTACTACCGCGGTTACGACGCCCTGGCTCTGGCGACGACCGTGAGCTTCGAAGAGGTCGCCGAATGGCTCTGGACAGGCGACCCTTCCAACGGCCTGCGTCAGATGCCTGGTTTCGGGGGAAGTGGTCCGCGTCCGGCGGCGGACTCCAGGGAGGGCGGTCCGCGTCCGGCCGCCGGCTCCGGCGTTGGTGGTTCTCGTCCGGCGTCCGGGGGCGGCGGGGGCGGGGTGGGGGCGCCGTGGCGATGTGAGAAGAGGGCGTTGCGGGCGGCCGTCGCCGCCCAGCGGGGGCTGCCCCCTGGGCTGCTGCCGCTCGACCGGCTGCAGGTGATCACCACGGTGCTCGGGGCGTCCGACTCGCTGCGGTACCAGCTCGACCCCGCCTCCGTGGCCGCCACTGGCCGGCGGCTCGTGGCCGGTCTCGTGGACGCGCTGCCGGAGGTGGGCGAACCGCAGGGGGAGTCGATCGCCGAACGGCTGTGGGCGCGGCTAACCCCGCACCCTGCGACGCCCGGCCTGCTCGACGCGTTGCGGGCCGCGCTCGTGCTGCTCGCCGACCACGAGCTGGCCGCCTCGACGCTGGCCGCCAGGGTGGCCGCGTCCGCCAAGGCCGACCCGTACGCCGTGGTCCTCACCGGGCTCGGCGTCCTCGGCGGCCCGCTGCACGGCGGCGCGTCGTACGCGGCCGAGCGGCTGCTGGCTGAGGTGTCCGAGCCGGGCCTGGCGGCGCGCGTGGTCGCCGACCGGGTGCGGCGCGGCGAGCGCATCCCCGGCTTCGGGCACAGCGTCTACAACAACGGCGACGCCCGCGGCAGCCTGCTGCTCGACCTGGTGCGGGAGGCGTCGCCCGAGCATGAGCGGCTCGCCGCCGTGGTCGCCGTCCTGGACGAGGTCCGCAGGCGCAGGCTCCCCGAGCGCAACGTCGACTTCGCGCTCGCCGCCCTCGTCGCGGTCGGCGGGATGGTGCCGGGGGCGGGCGAAGCGATCTTCGCCGTCGCCAGGACGGTGGGCTGGCTGGCGCACGCCATGGAGGAGTACGCCAAAGGCACCCTGCTCCGCCTCCGCGCCTCCTACACCGGCCCACCACCCAGGTAACCGCCCGTCGGCGCGACCGAGGTGACGTGCCGCTTACCGTTATGGGCGCTCCGCTCGCCGTCGGCGTTGGGGGCCGGGCAGGTGGCGCCGACGCGGAGATGGCGTGCCGCTCGCCCTCAGCGTCGGGCGGGCGCGGACGGAGATGTCAGTGGCCGCTCCGGTCCACGTACGCCGCCAGCGCCCGGACGCGGTCGGCGTGCTGGTCGTGGCCGACGATCACCGGCGGCTCGTTGTACGGCATCGCGTCCGACGACCTGCGCAGCTTGATGTACTGCCCGCACGCGTCGATCGCGTACGGCTCCATGTCGTCCTGCAGCGCCCCGATCACCGTGATGCCGTACGTCTCGCCGATCCTGCGGAACAGCGCGACCGCCTCCCTGCGGTGCTCCTTGCCCAGGTTGCGGCCCAGCTCGTCGAGGACCAGGCACAGGTGCCCGCCTCCTGAGGACGCGATCGCCGCCGCGCACACCAGCTTGACGGCCTTCTCGTCCATGAGCGCCGTGTTGGCCCGGCGGTTGTACGGGACCAACCCCTGCCCCTCACCGCGCCGCCACTTCGGCGTCACCCGCCACTGCCACCGCTGCTCCGGATCGGCCGGAGCGGGCGGCACCGGGAACTCCAGCGTCGCGCCGTACCCGCCGTAGGACGTGTCGAGCTTCTCGAACTCCTCCGACACCCGCGCCAGCCGCGCCTTGATCGCCGCCGTGAGCGCCGCCCGGTGCACCGCCGTGGACTGCGCCGCCTCCTCGGCGCCCTTGTCGGCCGCTGCCAGGTCACGCTGCCGCGACACGAGCTGCGCCTCGATCTGGCGGCGCTGGTGCTTCTCGTACTCCTCCTGCCCCCGCAGGTACGACGCCAGCGCCCCGCACACGGCCGCGAACGTCGCCTGCTCCCGGGCCGCGCTGCCGCCTCGCTCCGACAGCAGGAACCGGAGCTCCTCGGGGATCTCCTCCTCGTCGGCGGTGTAGGTGTCGCGCAGCGCCTGGTCGAAGAGGCGTTCGGCGATCCGCCACCACTCCTCGGCCGTGCGCGGACGCTCCTCGTCGGGCAGCGCCTTCAGCCACTCGCGGGCGCCTTCGACGGTGCCACCCCAGTCGGCGGCCAGCGCGTCGAGCTTCAGCCCCGCCCGCTCGCCGCCGACCTTGGTCTCCTGGTCGCGCGCCTGCGCCCGCTCGCCTTCGAGCCGCTGACGCCGGGTGTCGAGACGCTCGATCTCCATGTCGCGTGTCCGGGCCCGGAAGTCCAGAGCGCCCGCCTGCCGTTCGGCCTCGGCCACCTTCGGCGTCAGCTCCTCCAGCGCACCGACGAGCTCCGCCAGCCGTTCACGCCGCTCGGCCAGCCGCCTCTCCAGCTCGGCCAGCCGCACCCCCGCCTGCGCGCCTTCGAGCCGCCGCTGCGCCTCCGCGAGGTCCTCCTCCGCATCGCGGACGGCCTGCGCCGCGCTCTCCTGGACGTCCCTCGCCCTGTGCAGGCGGTGCTCGGCGGCCTTGATACGCGCCTCGCGCCCGGTGGCGACCCCGTCGAAGGCCCCGACCACGCTCACCCCGGCGGCGCTGACCAGCACCGACCCCGGCAGCGCCGCGAGCGCCCTGGCGGCCTCGTCGAGCTGCCCGGCGTCGACGATCACCGCGTGCTCGTTCGGCCACCCGCGTGACCCGATCACCAGCCCGCCGACCGCCTTGCCGCCGCCGTCGGGACCACCGGCTGCCCCATCGGCC
>NZ_JBEXUP010000205.1:0-12679 GCF_040614375.1 Nonomuraea sp. NPDC005983 | reverse complement strand
CGGCGGCGAGGCCCGCCCGCCTCCAGGCGCGGCCCCTGCCGTCGCCTGCTCCGTCGTCCCCGCCGCCGGGGGCGGGCGGCCACGGCGGGTCCTGTGACTGAGCCGGGGACTGCGCCGGGGCGGGCTGCGAGAGGGGCAGTTGGTAGCCGGCGGCCGCGCCCGTCGCCTCGGGCCG
This sequence comes from Nonomuraea sp. NPDC005983, assembly GCF_040614375.1. Taxonomy (NCBI): domain Bacteria; kingdom Bacillati; phylum Actinomycetota; class Actinomycetes; order Streptosporangiales; family Streptosporangiaceae; genus Nonomuraea; species Nonomuraea sp. NPDC005983. Next base: position 12,504 of record NZ_JBEXUP010000205.1, on the reverse strand, counting down.
GGCGACGGGCGCCGAGCTGGACGCGGGACCGGCCCCGAACCGCCCATCCCACCGGGACGGCGCCTCAGGACCGTTCCCGAACCGCTCCTGTCCCCGCGACGGCGACGCCGCGCCGCCCTCCTCGTCGTGCCGGACCTCGGACTCGGCCCCGAACCGCCGGTCGCGCTGCGCCGGGATGGACAGCGGCGGCGGGAAGGGGTCCGCGCGCACGATGTGCGGCGGAGGCGAGCGCAGCACCTCGGCCGGCACGCCCTCGGAGCCGCCCAGCAGCGCCAGCAGCAGCTCCCTGCTGGTGGGCCGGTTGCGGGCGTCCTTGTCCAGGCAGGACTCCACCAGCTCACGCAGTTGCCCGTCGAGCCGTCCCAGAGCGGGCGGCGCCGTGAGGATGCGGTGCAGCACGGGCGCGACCGAGTCCTGCCCGAACGGCGCGGACGCGTTGGCCGCGAAGCACATCGTGGCGCCCCAGGAGAACACGTCGGCCGCCCCGGTCACCGCCGACGCGGTGATCTGCTCGGGCGCCATGTAGGCGGGGGTGCCCACCCCGCGCCCGCTCACGGTCGCCGCCGCGTCGAGCGCCCTGGCCAGCCCGAAGTCGATCACGCGCGGCCCGTCGGCGCCGAGCAGCACGTTCTGCGGCTTGAAGTCCCTGTGGACGATCCCGGCCCGGTGGATCGCCGCCAGCGCCGTCGCGGTGCCGACCGCCAGCCGCTCCAGCGCGCCCGCCCGGCGCGGACCCGTCAGCACGACCTCCCGCGCCAACGAGGGCCCGTCGACGTACTCGCTGACGATGTACGCCCGGCCCTCGTCGAACCCGGCGTCGATCACCTGGGCCGTGCAGAACCGCGCGACGTGCTTGGCCAGTTCCACCTCGCGCAGGAACGCGGCCCGTTCGTCGCCCACGGGCCCGTGCAGCAGTTTGACCGCGTAGCTCTCCCCGGCACTCGTGCCGAGGAACACCACGCCCTGGCCGCCCTCACCCAGCCGCCCGCGCAACTCGTAGGCTCCGAGTCGCTGCGGGTCCCCCGTTCTGAGCGGCTGCGCCGTTGGCACGGGGCGCCTCCCCTCGCCGCCACCCCATCTTCACCTTCCACTGAAAGCAAGGGAAGCCCAAAGGTCAACTGTGGCGGGGGCTTTCGCGGCCAATCGCCGCCTGACCGTGACACTCGAGGTCAGGAGGAGCGTGAGACCTTGCCCGAATAGGTGACTTCCCCGTCACCTTGCCGCGTCACCTTGATGACCACCTGGTTCGAGTCGGCCGACGGGAGCATCCGGAGGGTGCCCGGGTAGCACTGATCTCCGCTCACCTGGCCGAGCGTGAACACCAGCTCGCTGCTGGTGGGGCCGAGCCGGCCCGAGCAGTGCAGGTCCGCCCCCCACCGCATGCTGGACGTGCCGCCGCGGTCGAGGTGGATCTCGACGGGGAAGACGCGCCCGGCGGTGGGGTGTTCGGCCGATCCGGTCCACGTCCCGTCCAGGCCGGGGCTCTGCGCGCCCCTGAGCCAGAGGACGAACCCGGCCGCGCCCATGGCGACTCCGGCGACGGCGACGGCCACCTGCCACCAGCGCAGCCGCCTCCGGGGCCGGACACCCGCGGAGTCACCCCTCGTGGACTGCGGGTCCGCGCCGGGAGATGTGATCGTCCCCGACGCCGCCTCACCTCCCGGGCCGGTCGCCGCGATGACGGCCCCGACGCCGCCGGTCCAGGCGGGGGTCGCGCCGGTGCCGTCGGGTCGGGTGACGGCCACCCTTGCGCCCGAGGACAACACGTCGCTCCCCGCCTGCTGGCCCAGCAGCAGCCGCAGCACCTCCTCGGCGTCCGGCCGGTCGCCGGGCTCGGGCGCGAGGCAGGCGTCGACGATCTCGCGGAGCCGGCCGGGCAGCGCCCCGAGGTCCGGACTGCCGTACAGGATCCTGGCCAGCACCTCCTGGGCGGTGTCGGCCGTGAAGGCGTGCCTGCCGGTGGCGGTGTAGGCGACCGTCAGCGCCCAGGCGTACAGGTCGGCGGGCGGCCCGGCGGGTTCGCCCTTGATGCGCTCGGGCGACAGGTAGGCGGGAGTGCCGACGGGGATCCGGCCGGTGGTGGCCGTCGTGTCCGTCAGCCGGGACACGCCGAAGTCGATCACGCGCGGCCCGTCGAGGCCGAGCAGCACGTTGCCCGGCTTGAAGTCGCGGTGCACGACGCCCGCCCGGTGGATGGCCCCGAGGGCGGTCGCGGTGCCGATCGCCAGGCGATCCAGCGAGCCCCCGGTGCGCGGCCCGCTCGTGATCACATGTTCTCTGAGCGACGGCCCGTCGACGTACTCGCTGACCAGGTACGGCCGGTCGCCCTCCAGTTGCGCGTCGAGCAGCTGGGCCGTGCAGAACGGCGCCACCCGGCGCACCGCCTCCGCCTCGCCGAGGAACCTGCGCCGCACGGCGGGGTCGGCGGCCATGCTGGTGTGCAGCAGCTTGATCGCCACCGGTGTCGCGTTGTGCGCGTGGCCGAGGTAGACGACGCCCTGCCCGCCCTGGCCGAGCCGCCCTGACAGCCGGTACGGCCCGAGCCTGCGTGGGTCGTCGACGCGGAGCTCAGGCATAGGACGCGATTATGGCAGGGATCAGAGGAGGCGGGCGTACTCGTCCAGGAGTGAGAGCACGGCGTCGGGCGGGCCGCTGGGCAGCGTGGCCACCGCCTCCTCGATGCCGAGCCCGGCGTAGTAGTCGAGCTTCTCCCTGGTCGGCAGCGTCCCGAACGGGATGACCCGGGCCATCGGCCGCCCGGCCTTCTCGCACGCCTCCGCCAGGGCGGGCAGGGCGGCCCTGATGCCCCGGCCGCCGATCGGCATCCAGCCGTCGCCGTACTCGGCGATGTGCGCGAACAGTTTCGGGCCGGCCGCGCCGCCGAGGTACACGGGCGGCCCGGAGACCGGCTTCGGCCACGACCAGGACGGCTCGAACCCGTCGAACTCGGCCACCTCGTCGCGCCACAGCGCCCGCATGGCGAGCACGTGGAGCCGCGTGACGTCCCGGCGCGTCCGGTAGGCGACGCCGTGGTTGGCGATCTCCTCGACGTTCCAGCCGAACCCGACGCCGACCACCACCCGTCCGCCCGACAGGTGGTCGAGGGTGGCGATGGCCTTGGCGGTCACGATGGGGTCGCGCTGGGCGGCGAGCAGGACTCCGGTGCCGACGGTCAGCCGCTCGGTCGCGGCGGCGGCGAACGACAGGGTCACCAGCGGATCGAGCGTGCGCTTGTACTCCTCGGGAAGGACGTCCTGCCCGCCCGGGGGCGGAGTGCGGCGCGAGACCGGGATGTGCGTGTGCTCGGGGACGTAGAGCGAGGCGAACCCGCGTTCCTCGGCGGCTCTGGCCAGGTCGGCGACCGGCATGCTCAGGTCCGTGGTGAACATCGTGACGCCCAGCCGCATGCGACCCCCTCCTCTTATCAACCAAGCGATTGCTCGGCTAACATTTCTAGAGTAGCTTGCCGCACAGAGAAACGCCCCGCGGAAAGAGGTCTCCCGGTGAAGTTTTCCATTTTCCTGAATCCGCAGATCCCCGGCTCCGGATACGCCGCCGAGGAGAACGCCAGGGCCAGGCGTCCCATCGGGCGTGACACGGAGTCGTACCAGCGGCTGCTGCACGAGGTGCGGGAGATCGCCGTGCACGCCGACCAGATCGGGTTCGACGCGCTGATGATGACCGAGCACCACTTCCACTCCGAAGGCATGGAGTTCTCGGTCAACCCGCTGATGTTCCTCACCGACCTCGCCGCCAGGACCGAACGCATCCTGCTCGCGCCGCTCGGCATGGTCCTGCCCGCCTGGGACCCGATCAGGGCCGCCGAGGACGTGGCACTGCTCGACCAGTTCTGCAAGGGACGGCTGCGGCTCGGCGTGGCGAGGGGCTACCAGAACCGGTGGATGAACGTCCTGGGCCAGCGCTGGCACGCGGCGGCCGCCCGCTCCGACGGCTCCGCCACCGACACGCGCAACTTCGACGTCTTCGGCGAGGTCCTGAAGATCATGAAGATGGCGTGGACGCAGGAGACCATCCGCTACAAGTCCGACGTGCTCGACTACGAGGTGCCCTACCCCTACGACGGCATCGAGGGCTGGCCCGCGCTGGAATGGACGCGGACGTTCGGTGCGCCCGGCGAGGTGTCGGAGGACGGGAAGATCCAGGCCGTCTCCGTCTGCCCCCGGCCGTACCAGAACCCGCACCCGGAGCTCTGGCAGCCGTTCACGATCTCCGACCGCTCGGTGATCAGGGCCGCGCAGGAGAACATCCTGCCCTGGATGTTCACCCCCAACCCCGACGACCACGCCGCCAAGGCCAAGCTCTACCAGGAGGAGTCCGCCAGGCAGGGTCGCGAGTACAAGCTCGGCGAGCACACCGGCATCCTGAAGATCGTCGGCATCGCCGACACGACCGAGGAGGCGATCAACACCTTCGGCCGGAGCATCCCCAAGGACTTCGCCGCTTTCTTCGGCCCTTTCGGCTACCTGGAGGTGCTCCGCAAGAAGGAGGACGAGAAGCACCAGCCCATCTCCCCCGAGAAGGGCGACGCCAAGCGGATGAACGACGTCGAGATGGCCCTGTTCGGCACCCCCGACGACGTCAAGCGCGGCATCCAGCGCATGCTCGACCGGATGCCGCACCTGGAGTGGTTCGGCCTCTACATGCAGGGCCAGCAGGGAGTGCTGCCGCTCGACACGGTCAAGCGCAACCTGGAACTGTTCGCCACCAAGGTCATCCCGGAGTTCCAGTGAGATTCTGGCTTGGCGCGTCGTTCGCGGACACCGACCAGTTCGTAGAGCTCGCCAGGGCCGCCGAACGGTTCGGCTTCGACACGCTCACGCTCTCCGACCACCTCTTCTACGCGGACTTCCGGACGCCGTACCCGTACTCACGGTCGGGCAAGCCCCGCTGGGACGCCGCCACGCACTGGCCGGACGTGTGGGTGACGATCGGCGCGATGTCCTCGGTGACCAGCACGCTGCGCTTCGCCCCGAACGTCTACATCGCCCCCGCCCGCGACCTGTTCACCGTGGCCAAGCAGGTGTCCACGGCGGCGGTGCTCTCGGGCGACCGGGTCACGTTCGGCGTGGGCGTCGGCTGGTGCGAGGAGGAGTTCACGGCCACCGGCCAGGACTTCCACACCCGGGGGCGGCGGCTCAACGAGATGATCCCGGTGCTGCGCGAGCTGTGGTCGGGACGTGTGATCACGCTCGACGGCCTCCCCGAACTGTCCATCGCGCCGACTCCCGCCGAGCCGATCCCCGTGCTCGTCGGCGGCGACAGCGAGGCGGCGCTGAAACGGGCCGCCCGGCTGGGCGACGGCTGGATCGGCAACCGCATCTACACGGAGGAGCAACTGGACGAGGTGCTCGCCACGTTACGCGCCCTGCTGGACCGGCACGGCAGGACGGGAGACTTCGAGATCATCGCCCCGCTGGCCGCCATGCCGGACGCCGGCACCTATCGCCGCCTGGCCGCCAAGGGGGTCACCGGCACGATGGCCGCCCCGTGGTGGCTGGCCACTCCGGAGGAGAAGGCCCGGTACGGCGAGGGGAGCCTGGCACTCAAGATCGCCACCATGGAGCGCTTCGCCGAGGAGGTCATCGCAAAGATGTGACGCCCGCCAACGACGGCGGACCGGGCAACCCATGCGAAGCCGTACAAAAAGGAAGGGCCACAAACGCCGAACACAGCCGCGGATCACTCACGCAACACAGACCGGATACCCTCATGGGCGTGCTGGGAGAGATTACGGCGACGCGGTATGTGACGCCGCTCAGGGAGGGCGGGTCGCTGCCAGGGGTGGTAGAGGCCGACGACCTGGGCACCTACGTGGTGAAGTTCCGTGAGGCCGGGCAGGGCCGCCGCGTCCTGGTGGCCGAGATCATCGCGGGCGAGCTGGGCAGGCGGCTCGGCCTGCGCACCCCCGAGCTGAAGCTGATCGAGCTCGACGCCCAGCTCAGCGTCCGCGAGCCCGACGAGGAGGTCCAGGACCTGCTCAAGGCGAGCGTCGGCCTGAACCTCGCCGTCGACTTCCTCCCCGGCGCACTCGGCTTCGAGCCGCTCACCTGGGCTCCCGACGAGGGGTTCGCGTCCAGGGTGGTGTGGTTCGACGGGCTGATCCACAACATCGACCGGAGCTGGCGCAACCCCAACCTCCTGGTCTGGCACCGCGACGTCTGGCTGATCGACCATGGCGCGTCCCTCTGGTTCCACTACAACTGGAAGACGGCCGACCCGCAACGGCCGTTCGACGTCGGCGACCACGTCCTGGCGCCGTTCGCCACGGACGTCCACGCGGCGGGCGACGAGCTGGCGGCGCGGATCACCCCGGAGCTGCTCCAGACGGTGACCGCCCTGGTGCCGGACGTGTGGCTCGACGACGAGCCGGGCTTCGACTCGCCGCAGGCCGTCCGCGACGCCTACGTCGACCACCTGCTGAGCCGCGCGCACGGCCCACGCGAGTGGCTCACCGGGGTGCCGGCTCGCACCCCGGCGACCGGCTCCGGGCCCCGGAAGGGAGGCGCCCAGTGAGCAGGGACGTCTACGAGTACGCGGTGATCCGCGTGGTGCCGAAGGTCGAGCGCGGCGAGCTGATCAACGCGGGCGTCCTGCTGTACTGCCAGCCCCGCGACTACCTGTGCGCCCGCGTCGAGCTGGACGCTGCCCGGCTGCGCGCGCTGGACCCCGACGCGGACATCGACAGCGTCCGCCGGGCGCTGGACGCCTACGAGCTGGCCTGCGGCACGCAGGCAGGCCCGCTGGCCAGGGAGTCGCTGGGCGGCAGGTTCCGCTGGCTGACGGCGCCCCGCAGCACGATCGTCCAGACGGGCCCGGTGCACGCGGGCCTCACCGCCGACCCTGACAGCGAGCTGGCCCGGCTCTTCACCAAGCTGGTACGCCTCTGAGCACGTACCGGCTAGAACAGCACGGACATGAAGGTGTCGACCTCGTGGAAGCCCACCTTCCGGTAGACGGCCCGCGCCGAGTGGTTGAAGTCGTTGACGTAGAGCGAGACCACCGGCGCGAACGCGGCCAGCGCGGCCTCCACGACCGCGGCCATGCCCGCCACCGCGTGCCCCTGCCCGCGCAGGTCGGGGGCCACCCAGACGCCCTGGATCTGGCACGCCTGCGGGGTGACGGCGCCGATCTCCGCCTTGAACACCACGCGCCCGCCGTCGATGCGGGCGTAGGACCTGCCGATGCGGATCAGCTCGGCGACCCTGGTGCGGTAGAGGGCGCCGCCGTCGCCGAGGTTGGGTGAGATGCCCACCTCCTCGGTGAACATCGCGACGCAGGCCGGAAGGAGGATGTCGAACTCGTCCGGCCTGACCCGCCGCACCAGCGGGTCGGCGGCGACCGGCGGCTTCTGCGCGGTGGACATCAGCGGCTGCGCCCAGCGGATCGCCCGGGCCCTGCCCCAGTGCGGCTCCAGCCGCTCCCACAGCAGCGAGACCGCCTCAGCGGGCCCCACGATGGACGAGCAACGGCGGCCCTGCTTGCGGGCGCGGTCGGCGAAGGCGTGCACGGCTTCGGGACCGGCGTTGACCGGCACCATGTTCGCGCCGGCGTAACAGAGCGAGACGAGCCCGCCGCGCGACCCGAACCCCCACATCTGCCCGCCTAGCCTCGCAGGGTTCAGACCCACGGTCCGCACCCGCGAGGCGACGAAGACGTTGGTGACCGGATCGGTGTCGAGTAGGGCGAGCACTTCGTCCCGGTCGCTGTCGTCGAGCACGCGCGACACTGATGTACGCAGCATCACATGGTCAGACTACGCGAACGACCACCGATTAGCTCATCTGCTGGGGCGCACGGTACGTCATTCGTGATCCTGCGTCTGTTTCGAGGCCATTCGCGGCGCCGTCTGGGGTGCGTCATTCGCCGCGCAGGTCGCCCCCTTGGCCGGCACGCTGCCGTCGGTGAGGTAGTTGACCAGGTACTTGTCGACGCACTGGTTGCCGTTCAGCGACACGCCGTGGTTGCCGCCCGCCTCGACGACCATGCGCGCGGTGGGGAACCGGTTGCGCATCTCCAGAGCTCCCTGGTACGGCGTCGCGGCGTCGCCCTTCGACTGGATCATCAAAATCGGCGGCAGGTTCTGCGCCCCGCTCACCTGCACCGGCGTGCCACCGGGCACGGACCAGAACAGGCACGGCGCGTTGTACCAGGCGTTCGGCCAGGTCATGAACGGCGCCTTGCGGTTGACCCTGGACATGTCCTCGCGCCACTTGGCCCAGTCACGCGGCCAGCGCGCGTCGCGGCACTGCACGGCGAGGTAGACGGCGTAGCCGTTCTCGCCCTGGGCGTCGGGCTTGCCGTACTTGTTGAAGACGTTCACGAGGGCTTTCCCGTCGCCCTTGCGCACGTAGGCCGACCAGGCGGCGGCCAGGTCGGGCCAGGCCCCGTCGGTGTAGCCGCCGACGGTGAAGGCGTCGTCGAGCTCGCTCGGGCCCACGACCCCGGCCGCCGGACGGTCGCGCAGGCGGGAGCGCATCGCGTACCAGGCGAACGAGGTCTCCTTGACGGTGTCGCCGAGCTTGTAGACGGCGTTGTTCTTGGCCGTCCACGCGAGGAAGTTGCGGTGCCTGCGGTCGAAGGCGAGGTTCTGCGCCAGGTTGGCCTTGTACCAGACCCCGCTGGGATCGACCGAGCTGTCCATCACCAGGCGCTTGATCCGGTCCGGGAAGAGCGTCGAGTACACGGCGCCCAGGTAGGTGCCGTAGGAGTAGCCGAAGAAGCTGATCTGCGGCTCGCCCAGGGCCTGCCGGATGGAGTCCATGTCCCTGGCGGAGTTCTCGGTGCTCATGTGGGGCAGCAGCCACGCCCACAGGTTGCCGCACTTGTCGGCGTACTGCTTGGCCCGGTCGAGCAGGACGCGCTCGTCGCGCCGGGTCCGCGGCACCTCGTCGTGACGGGGGGCGGCGTAGAAGCGCTCCGCGTCCATGCAGTGCATGGCCGGCTCGCTCTTGCCGACCCCGCGCGGGTCGAACCCGATGATGTCGTACCTCTCGGCGAGCTTGGCCGGGAGCATCTCGGCCACGAACTCGGCCAGGGACTGCCCAGACGCGCCGGGGCCGCCCGGGTTGACCAGCAGGGGCCCGAGGTAGTTCCCGTCGTGCGGCACCTTCGCCTTGATCCGGTTGACCGCGATCTTGATCGACTGCCCCATCGGCTCCCGGTAGTCGAGCGGCACCCGTACGGACCCGCACTCGATGTCCACCGGGGCGGGCGGAGTCGCGGCCCCGGACGCCTTGGCGGAGCCCGTCTTCGTGGGACACGGCTGCCAGGTGACCTCCGGGCCGGTGCCCGTGGTACTTCGCGCCGCGGCGGCACCGTCGCCCTGCACGGCTCCGACGGCCAGCATCACCACGCCGGTCACGATCCCAACGACCCGCTTCACCCGACCTCCTCAATTCATAGCTCGGGTAATAGTGCCGTGGGTGATCGGGTGGTGACGTAGCGCATAGGCAAATGCTTACCGATTCGTGAGCAGAGCTTTGCTCGCCGTCACGACGAGAGGCCACCGCCCCTGTGCGGGGGCAGGTGACCTCTGCTGTCGGCGCCGGAGCGGGTCAGCTCACCGTGACCTCGACGCCGGGGGCGTCGTCCTCGAGGTCGACGTCCACGCCCATCTCCTCGGCGATCCGCAGCGCCTCCTCGATCAGGGTCTCGACGATCTGCGACTCGGGGACGGTCTTGATGACCTCGCCCTTGACGAAGATCTGCCCCTTACCGTTGCCCGAGGCCACGCCGAGGTCGGCCTCGCGGGCCTCGCCAGGGCCGTTCACCACGCAGCCCATCACCGCGACCCGCAGCGGCACCTTCAGCCCCTCCAGCCCGGCCTGGACCTGCTCCGCCAGCGTGTAGACGTCGACCTGGGCGCGCCCGCACGACGGGCAGGACACGATCTCCAGGCCGCGCTCCCTGAGCCCGAGCGACTCCAGGATCTGGGTGCCGACCTTGACCTCCTCCACCGGCGGGGCCGACAGGGAGACGCGGATCGTGTCGCCGATGCCCTCGGCCAGCAGCGCGCCGAACGCGACCGCCGACTTGATGGTGCCCTGGAAGGCGGGGCCCGCCTCCGTCACGCCCAGGTGCAGCGGGTAGTCGCAGCGGGCCGCCAGCAGGCGGTAGGCATTGATCATGACAACGGGGTCGTTGTGCTTGACCGAGATCTTGATGTCGCGGAAGCCGTGCTCCTCGAAGAGCGAGCACTCCCACAGCGCCGACTCGACCAGCGCCTCGGGGGTCGCCTTGCCGTACTTCTGCAGCAGCCGGGGGTCGAGCGAGCCGGCGTTCACCCCGATGCGGATGGGCACGCCGTGCTCGGCCGCGGCCTTGGCGATCTCGCCCACCTTGTCGTCGAATTTCTTGATGTTGCCGGGGTTGACCCGCACGGCCGCGCATCCGGCCTCGATGGCCGCGAAGACGTACTTCGGCTGGAAGTGGATGTCGGCGATGACGGGGATCTGCGACTTCTTGGCGATGATCGGCAGCGCGTCGGCGTCGTCCTGCGACGGCACCGCCACCCGGACGATCTGGCACCCCGATGCGGTCAGCTCCGCGATCTGCTGCAAGGTGGCGTTGACGTCAGCGGTGACCGTGGTGGTCATCGACTGCACGGAGACGGGCGCGTCGCCGCCCACCGGCACACTGCCGACCATGATCTGCCGGGAGTGCCGGCGTTCGGCGAGTGGCTTGGGACGGACCGCGGGAATGCCGAGTGCTACAGAAGACATGTCAACCCTTGTATTTCGACGACGGTAACCAGTTTAGGTAGCTAGCGAGACTGCCCGGCGGCGAGTTCGGACGCGCGGGTGCGGGCCCAGGCATCGGCGGCGAGCACCTCCTCCACCGACCCGGCAGGGGTGACGTCGTGCTCCTCGACGACCTTGGCGACGGTGTCGACGATGCCGAGGAACGGCAGCTCGCCACGGATGAAGGCGTCGAGGCACGCCTCGTTCGCCGCGTTGTAGACGGCGGGCGCGGTGCCGCCGGCCGAGCCGACGTGCCTGGCCAGCGCCACCGAGGGGAACGCCTCGTCGTCGAGCGGCTCGAAGGTCCAGGTGTGGGCGCGGGCCCAGTCGATGGGACGGGCGGCGCCGGCGATGCGCTCGGGGTAGCCGAGGGCCAGGGCGATCGGCAGCCGCATGTCGGGCGGGCTGGCCTGGGCGACGGTGGAGCCGTCGACGTACTCGACCATGGAGTGGATGATCGACTGCGGGTGCACCACGACCTCGATGCGGTCGAAGCCGAGGTCGAACAGCAGGTGCGCCTCGATGACCTCCAGCCCCTTGTTGACCAGCGTGGCCGAGTTGATCGTGATCATCGGCCCCATCGACCAGGTGGGGTGCGCCAGCGCCATCTCGGGTGTGACGTCGGCCATCTCGGTGCGCTTCATGCCTCTGAACGGCCCGCCGCTGGCCGTGATGACCAACTGCCTGACCGCCGCGGGGTCGTAGCCGCCGGGGCCGGACGCCCACAGGCACTGCTGCACCGCCGAGTGCTCGGAGTCGACCGGCAGGATCTGCCCCGGCTTGGCCAGCCGTTTCACCAGGGGCCCGCCGATGATCAGCGACTCCTTGTTGGCGAGCGCGAGCGTGCGGCCCGCCTCCAGCGCGACCAGCGTGGACGTCAGCCCGAGCGCTCCGGTGATGCCGTTGAGCACCATGTCGCACGGCCGCCCCGCCACCTCCGCGACGCCCTCGGGCCCCGCGAGGATCTCGGGGCTCACGCCGTGCGCCGCCAGCGCCTCCTTCAGCGCGGGGACGGCCGCCGGATCGGCCACGGCCACGCACGGGACGCCGAAGTCGGCCGCCTGTCTGGCCAGCAACTCCACCTTGCCGCCCCCCGCGGCGAGCCCGGCGACCCTGAACCTCCCGGGGCTGGCGGCGATGACGTCGAGGGCCTGGGTGCCGACGGAGCCGGTGGAGCCGAGCAGGACGACCGAGCGGAGGGAATCTGCATGCACTCGTCCATTGTCCCCGCTGCGGGTTGCGGCCGGGCACCGGCCCCGCCGAGCGCGGCCCCGAAATTCCGCAACCTCTGTGACGCCAGAGAGCAAAGTCGATTTATGCCGGAATATCGCTATATCCGTATGCGCAAATCTTGAGAAATCTGGATATTGGTGCCGCTACCTTCCAAGCTCAGATCCGGTTTCGGGAGGTACGTCATGCACCGCAGACTCGTTCTGCTCCCCGTCGTCATGCTCTGCGCGGGCAGCGTCCTGTTCAGCGCGGGGCAGGCCCAGGCGGCGCCCAGACCCGCCCAGCGGGCGGCCGCCGACACCACGTCCGAGCAACGGGCCGTGCTGCAGTACTGGACGCCCCAGCGGATGGAGGCCGCGCAACCGCTCGACGCCCCGTCCCCCAGGAGGAACATCAGGATGACCCTCGACGGGCCCGGGGGGGGCGCGCCCGCGCTGGCCCGGGGGCTGTGAGATGGCGGCAGCATATAAAACATAGCTGCAAATAATACGAAGTCTGTGCGGTGGGTGTATTT
>NZ_JBEXUP010000204.1:0-12705 GCF_040614375.1 Nonomuraea sp. NPDC005983 | reverse complement strand
CGGCGGGTACGGCGGAGGCGTTGCGCGAGGCTGCCAACAGATGTCCTTCCGAGGGCTCGCGGCGGACTGACTACACGCACGCCAGACAACCTCGCTACGCGAGCAGCGGAGCGGGTCGCCAAAAAGGGCAGCGTGGAAGCACGAGCGTACTCGCACTAATTCAATTTGTCCACGCTAACGCAGACCTATCTCTCCGGTCGCATTTTCATAATGTCGCACGCCGCCCCCGCTTGTCAATCCCCAACGCCGTTTATCAGGAGTTCCACCTGATAAACGGGTTGATGCTGCCGGTCCAGTTGAAGGTGGCACCACGGAACACTCGACCCTGAGCGTCTTCACGTCCTGACCGACTGCGCCACCGACCTTGCAGGTCTTCTCGGTTCACTGTCCGGAGATCTTCCTGGGCCGGCGAGACCGCCGTACGCGGCGCGCCGCCGCTTCGCGAGGAGGTTGTCGGTCCACAGCCGACGTTGAAGGGAAAGGGGGGTACCCGCTCCTTTCCCTTCTCAACGTATAGCGCACCGGGGGGCTTGCGGCAAGACCCAGGTCGTGCTGCAGAATCGTCGGCCGAAGCCAGAACCTGCGAAAACGGGGGACGCAAAGATGCGGGTGTTGTTGTCGACGTATGGGTCGCGCGGGGACGTCGAGCCCTTGGTGGGGCTCGCGGTGCGGTTGCGGGAACTCGGCGCTGAGGTGCGCGTGTGCGCGCCGCCGGACGAGGAGTTCGCGCAGCGGCTGGCGGGTGTCGGCGTGCCGCTGGTGCCGGTCGGCCAGTCGGCGCGGGCGCTGACGACCGCGGCGCCGCCGCCGTCGTCGCTGTCCCAGCGCGCGGCCGAGTTGATCGCCGGCCAGCTCGACGCGGTCACCGCGGCGGCCGAAGGGTGTGACGCGCTGGTGGCGACCGGCGTGACGCCGGCGGCGGCCGGCGCGCTGTCTGTGGCCGAGAAGCTGGGCATCCACTCCGTGTCCGTGACCTTCCAGCAGCTCACCCTGCCGTCGCCGCACCGCCGGCCGCTGGAGTACCCGGGCCGGCCGTTCCCGCCGGAGGTGACCGACAACCGGGTGCTGTGGGACCTGGACGCCGAGAGCATCAACGCGCTGTTCGGCGAGGCGCTCAACACCAACCGGGCGTCGATCGGGCTGCCACCGGTGGACGACGTCCGCGCTTACGTCATCGGCGACCGGCCGTGGCTGGCGACGGACCAGATCCTGGACCCGTGGCAGGAGAGGCCGGACCTCGACGTCGTGCAGACCGGCGCGTGGATCCTGCCCGACGTCCGCCCGCTCCCGGCCGAGTTGGCGGCGTTCCTGGACGCCGGCGCGCCACCGGTGTACGTGGGCTTCGGCAGCATGCCCATGCACGCGTCGGCGAACGTCGCCCAGGTGGCCATCGAGGCGATCCGCGCGCAGGGCCGCCGCGCGCTCATCCGGCGCGGCTGGGCCGATCTGGCCCTGATCGACGACCGGGATGACTGCTTCGTCGTCGGTGAGGTCAACCAGCAGCGGCTGTTCGGCCGGGTGGCCGCCGTCGTGCACCACGGCGGCGCGGGCACGACGACGACGGCCGCCCTGTCCGGCGCGCCCCAGGTGGTGGTACCCCAGGCGACGGACCAGCCCTACTGGGCCGGCCGGGTGGCCGACCTGGGCATCGGCGCGGCACACGACGGTCCGACGCCGACGACGGAGTCCCTGTCGGTCGCGCTCAAGACGGCCCTGACCCCCGAGACCCGCGCACGGGCGACCGCCGTGGCCGGCGCGATCCGCACCGACGGGGCGGCGGTGGCCGCGAAGCTGCTGCTCGACGCGGTCCGCCGGGAGAAGCCGTCCGTGTCCGCGTGAACCACCCAGGATCGTGCACAACCCTGGCGACCGGAACCGGCGACGGCCACCCCGTTGCCCGGCGCGGCCGCCAGGCTCGTAAGGCCCAGATCGGAGCTAATAACATGACCACCAGCGCGTTCGACCTTCCCGACAACCTCGCCGCCAAGGCCGACCCGGCGCTGATCGCCGACGATGAGAAGCACTTCGCGGCCATCGCGGAGAGCCTGGAGCGGTCGATCGCCGACCTGTCCGACCGCCTCGACGCCGAGCGCAAGTCACCAGGCGGCAAGGGCCGGCAGGCGCTGGACCGGGACCTGGAGATCCACCGGCTGACCGCTCGGCTGCGCCTACTGCGTCGCTTCGGTCTGGACCTGTGCCTCGGGCGCATGGTCAGCGCGGACGACTCCGAGCCCGTGTACGTCGGGCGGCTCGGCCTCACGGACAGTGGGGGCCGCCGGCTGCTGCTCGACTGGCGCTCCCCCGCGGCCGAGCCGTTCTTCGGCGCCACCCACGCCAACCCGATGGGGCTGGCGAGCCGCCGCAGGTATCGCTGGACCCGCGGCCGCATCAGCGATTACTGGGACGAGGTGTTCACCCCGGACGGGTTCGAAGGGCACGCCGCGCTCGACGACCAGTCCGCCTTCATCGCCAGCCTGGGCGGCAACCGGTCGGCCCGGATGCGGGACGTGCTCGGCACCATCCAGGCCGACCAGGACGCCATCATCCGCGCGGGATCCCGCGGCGCCCTCGTCGTCGACGGCGGTCCGGGTACGGGCAAGACCGTCGTCGCTCTGCACCGCTCCGCCTACCTCCTCTACTCCGACCCTCGCCTCGGTCACCACCGGGGCGGCGTGCTGTTCGTCGGTCCGCACCAGCCCTACCTGGCCTACGTCGCCGACGTCCTGCCCAGCCTCGGAGAGGAGGGCGTGCAGACCTGCACCCTGCGTGACCTCCTCACCGAGGGAGCTGCGGCGGCGCTCGAGACGGACCCGGACGTGGCCCGGCTGAAGTCGTCCGCGGACCTGGTGAAGGCGATCGAACCTGCCGTCAAGTTCTACGAGAACCCGCCCGCCAAGGGGATGACGGTCACGACCCAGTGGTCCGACATCTGGCTGAGCACCGAGGACTGGGCCGAGGCGTTCGATGCGCCGGACCCCGGCACTCCGCACAACGAGGCGCGCGACCAGATCTGGGAGGAACTGGTCACGATCCTGATGGACAAGCATGACGGCGACGCACCGGCTGACCTGCTCAGGCAGTCGCTGCTGCGAAACAGGGAGCTGCTGACGGCCCTCAACAAGGGGTGGCCGCTGATCGAAGCCGCCGACCTCGTCGGAGACCTGTGGACGGTACCCGCCTACCTGCGGATGTGCGCTCCCTGGCTCAGCGTTGACGACATCCGCAGGCTGCAGCGCGCGGACGCTCAGGCCTGGACGGTGTCCGACCTGCCGCTCCTGGACGCGGCGCGGCAGCGGCTCGGCGACCCGGAGGCGTCACGGCGTAAGCGCCGGCAGGAGGCCGCCCTCGCCGCCCAACGCGAACGCATGGCGCAGGTCGTCGACAGCCTGATCGAGGCCGATGACGACGGTGAAGGCCTGGTGACGCAGCTGCGCCGAGCGGACCTCCAGCGTAACCTGGTCGACGAGTCCGAGCTGCCCGGCATCGAACCGGATCTGCTCGCCGGCCCGTTCGCGCACATCGTCGTGGACGAGGCTCAGGAACTGACCGACGCGGAGTGGCAGATGCTGCTGCTGCGCTGCCCGTCCCGGAGCTTCACCATCGTCGGGGACCGCGCCCAGGCCCGGCACGGGTTCACCGAGTCGTGGCAGGAACGGCTCGAGCGGATCGGGCTCGACCGGATCAACCTGGCCTCCCTGAGCATCAACTACCGGACACCGGAAGAAATCATGGCGGAGGCCGAGCCGGTCATCCGGGCCGCGCTCCCGGACGCCAACGTGCCGACCTCCATCCGCAGCAGCGGCGTCCCCGTCGTCCACGGATCCGCTGCGGATCTGGGCTCGATCCTCGACACCTGGCTCGCCGCGCATGCCGACGGGATCGCCTGCGTCATCGGCGATCCCACGTTCCAGGAGACGTCCCGCGTCCGGTCGCTGCCCCCGGAGCTGTCGAAGGGGCTCGAGTTCGACCTGGTCGTCCTCGTCGACCCGGAGGAGTTCGGCAAGGGCATCGAAGGGGCGGTCGACCGCTATGTCGCCATGACGCGGGCGACCCAGCAACTCGTCATCCTCACGAGCTCCTGACGCCGGCCGGACGAACGCCCGCTCCCGGCCGAGTTGGAGGATGGTCTTCTCGCCAGGTGAACGCTGAACCGATGCCTCAGCTCGGATCAGGGCCGTTGTCTCCCAGCTCTGCCGGGAGACAACGGCCCGGCTCGGCCGGGAACACTGCCCGGCTCAATCGGGAAAGTGACAGGCGACCTGCCGTCTCTCGTGGATCCGCAGCACCGGGTTCTCCTGCGCGCAGAGCGGGGCCGCCTTCGGGCAACGGGGATGAAAAGTACAGCCGGAGGGCGGCTTCGCCGGAGAGGGCAGATCTCCGCGGAGCACAACGCGCTCCCTCTTGCGCTCGATCTTCGGATCGGGCACGGGCACGGCCGAGAGCAGGGCCTTCGTATAAGGATGAGCGGGATGCCGGTAGACCTCGTGCTTATCCCCGATCTCCACGATCCGGCCCAGATACATCACCGCGACCCGGTCGCTCACCCGGCGCACGACGGACAGATCGTGGGCGATGAAGACGTAGGTCAGCCCGAGTTCGCGTTGAAGCTCCTCCATCAGGTTGACGATCTGCGCCTGTACGGAGACGTCCAGCGCCGACACCGGCTCGTCGGCGATGACCAGCTTGGGCCGGGTGGCCAGGGCCCGCGCGATGCCGATGCGCTGGGCCTGGCCACCGGAGAACTCGTGCGGGTAGCGGTCGATGTGCTCGGGGATCAGGCCGACCAGGTCCAGCAGTTCCTTCACCTTCGCGCGCACCCCTGAGACGCCCTGGACGACCAGCGGGTTCGCGATGATCTGGCCGACAGTCTGCCTGGGGTTCAGCGACGAGTACGGATCCTGAAAAATCATCTGAAGGTCGCGGCGGAGCGGGCGCATCTCCCCCTGGCTCACGTGGGTGATGTCCCTGCCCTCGAAGGTGATCGAGCCGGCGGTGGGTTCCAGCAGCCGCACGATCATGCGGCCTGTCGTGGACTTGCCGCAGCCGGACTCCCCGACCAGGCCGAGCGTCTCGCCCTGCCGTACCTCGAAGGACACCCCGTCGACCGCCCGTACCGCAAGGTCGCGGCGGCGGGCGAAGGGGACTTTGAGGGGAAAGCTCATGCGCAGGTCGGATACCCGCAGCAGGTCGTCCATCAGGGGCTCCCAAGGTGACAGGCGGCGAGGTGACCGGCAGAAGTCTGGGTGAGGAGCGGCAGGTCCCGCTCGCAGACCTCCATACGCTGCGGGCATCGCGGGTGGAACGGACAGCCGGGCGGCGGTGCCAGCAACGACGGCGGGGAGCCGGGGATCGTGCGCATGGGCGTGTCGTCGTCTTCGTCCAGGCGGGGCAGCGAGTCGAGCAGGCCGCGGGTGTAGGGGTGCCGGGACCTGTCGAAGATCTCGTCGGCAGCGGCCTGCTCGGCGACGCGCCCGCCGTACATGACCAGCACCTCGTCGGCGACCCGCGCCACCACGCCGAGGTCGTGGGTGATCAGGACGACCGCGAGCCCGCGGTCGTCCTGGATCTTCTTGATCAGTTCGAGGATCTGGGCCTGCACGGTCACGTCGAGTGCGGTCGTCGGCTCGTCCGCGATGAGCAGGTCCGGCTCGCAGGCCAGGGCCATCGCGATCATCACCCGCTGGCGCATGCCCCCGGAGAACTGATGGGGGTAATCCCCCACCCTGTCCTTCGGTGAGGCGATGCCGACCTCGGCGAGCATCTCCACCGCACGTGTCCTGGCGGCCCGGCGCGAGGCCCCGAAGTGGAGCCGGTAGGCCTCGGCGATCTGCTCGCCCACGGTGTAGTGAGGGTGGAGCGACGACAGCGGGTCCTGGAAGATCATCGCCATCCGGCGGCCCCGCAGCCGGCGGAGGCTCTCCGGCGGGGCCCCCACGAGCTGCTGCCCGTCGAAGAGGATCTCCCCGGAGATCTCGGCCCCCCGGTGCAGGCCCATGACGGCGAGGCTGGTGACCGACTTGCCGGAGCCGGACTCGCCGACGATGCCGAGCGTGCGGCCCTTGTCCAGGCAGAAGCCGACGTTCTCGACCGCCCGCAGGCCGCCGAAGGCCACCCCGAGGCCCTTGATTTCAAGCAGCATGTCTCACCCTGGGGTCCACGATGCCGTAGAGCAGGTCCACGACCAGGTTGGCGATGACGATGAAGAACGCGGCGAGCAGCGTCGTTCCGAGCACCACCGGGTGGTCCTGGGCGGTGATGCTGTTCACGGTGAGCTTGCCGACGCCGGGCAGGCCGAAGATGGACTCGGTGATGATCGCGCCGCCCATCAGTCCGCCGAGGTCCATGCCGAAGATGGTCACGATCGGGGTGAGCGCGGCCCTGAGCCCGTGCTTGACCACGACGGTGCGCTCGTGCAGGCCCTTGGAGCGGGCGGTGCGGATGTACGGCTCGCCCATCGTCTCGATCATGGAGGAGCGGCTCTGCCTGGCGTACATGGCGGCGGACAGGATCGCCAGCGCGATCCAGGCGAGCACCAGGTTCTGCGCCCAGGTCAGCGGGCCCTCACCGAACGGGGTGTAGCCCGGGTACGGCATCAGTTGCAGCACCTGGACGACCACGAACAGGAGCATCGGCCCGACGAAGTAGATGGGCAGGGCCGCCGCGGCGACGGTCGACACGACCAGCGTCCGGTCCAGCAGGGTGTCCTTGCGCAGGGCCGACACGACGCCGACGCTCAGCCCGCCGATCATCCAGAGCGTGGCGGCCCCGACGGCCAGGGAGAAGGTCACGGGCAGGCTCTCCAGGAGGAGGTCCCAGACCGGCTGGCCGCTTTGCCAGGAGTAGCCGAGGCAGGGGAAGCCGCATTCGATCGCGTACTGGCCGGTGCCCAGGGTCCGCCCGGCGAAGATGCCGCTCACGTAGTCGAAGAACTGGGTGGGAAGCGGCCGGTCCAGGCCCATCTGGTTGCGGATCTCGGCGATCCGCTCGGGAGAGCAGCTTTTGCCGCAGGCGGTGACGGCCGGGTCGGTGGGCAGCAGGTAGAAGATGGCGAAGGTCACCGCGCAGATCACCAGCAGGACGCCGGCGACCGCGGCCAGCCTGCGCGCGAGGTAAATGATCATTTGCGGGCGCCCTTGGGGTCGATGGCGTCCCTGAGCCCGTCACCCAGCAGGCTGAACCCTAAGACGACGAGGAACAGGCACAGGCTGGGGGTGACGAAGTACATCGGGTCGACCTGGTAGTACGTCACCGCGTTGGAGAGCATCTCCCCCCACGAGGGCGTCGGGGGCCGGATGCCGATGCCGAGGAACGAGAGCGCCGCCTCGGCGCTGATCAGCCCGGGGACGAGCAGCGTCGCGTAGGCGATGATCGGTCCGGAGACGTTGGGCAGGATCTCCTTCAGCAGGATCCTGTGATCGCGGGCGCCGCTGGTCCTCGCCGCGTCCACGAACTCCCGTCGCTTGACCGAGAGCGTCTCGCCCCTGACGATGCGCGCGATTCCAGGCCAGCTGAAGAATCCGATCACGGCGATGAGCAGGACGATCCGGTTGACATCCGGGGTCACGGCCATGATCGCGATCATGAAGATGAGACCGGGGAAGGACATCAGCAGGTCGGTGAGCCGGCTGATCACCGTGTCGACCCAGCCTCCGAAGTAGCCGGCCGCGATGCCGAAGGACGTGCCGAGCACCATCACGACCGCCGCGCTGGTGAAGGCGATGAACAGGGAGACCCGGGCGCCCTGGACGATCCGGCTGAAGATGTCCCTGCCGCTGACCGGCTCGACACCGAGCCAGTGCTCGGCGCCGATCCCGCCCAGGGCCCCTCTGGGGATCCCGGCGAGGTTGGCGTCGATGGCGGTCTTGTCGGGTTGGGCGGGATCCCAGCCGCTCAGCGCGGTGAGCAGCGGGGCCGCCAAGGCGACGACGAGGAAGAAGATCACGATACCGAGGCCGGTCATCGCGGCACGGTTCGTGCGGAGACGGTCAAGGACGAGCCCCCACGGGGAACGCCCTGCCGGGGTGGCGGAGTCTCGCGCCGCCCCGGCCGTCTCCGCTGCGTCGAGCGGAGTCTTCATGCGTGTCCTCTTACTGGGAAGCCCGTCACTGGGAAAGGCTCGGGTTCTTCAGTCCGATCACGCCGAGATCGGGGTTGCCTTCCCAGATCGGGTGGCCTACGGCGCCCGCGACGTTCGAGCCGAACAGGTTGTTCTGCTTGGCCCACTGGTACGGCACGGCGGGCGACTTCGACATGATCAGGTCCTCGAGGCCGAGCCATGCCTTGTTCGCGGATGCGGCGTCGGTCATCGCGTCGATCTCATCGATCTTGTCCATGACCTCCTTGTCCTTGAAGAAGGAGTTGTTGCCGCCGTTGGAGTTCTCGGTGATCGTGCGGCCGTCGAAGATGATCGGCAGGAAGGTCGAGCCTGACGGGTAGTCGGGGCACCAGCCACCGATCTGGATGTCCGGCGCCTTGGCGGGGTCGCTGGTGATGCCGGCGACGGCCGAGGCCTCGACCAGGTCGATCTGCATGTCGATGCCGGCCCGTTTGAGCGCGGTCTGGAGTGCCTCCGCTCCCGGCTTGCCACCGGTGGACGTCACCAGTCTGACCTTCAGACTGCCGGTGACCCCGGCCTCGGTGAGCAGGGACTTGGCCTTCTCCACGTCTCCGGTCGGCGGGATGTGCAGGATGTCACGCTTCACGCCGCCGGTGAGGCCGGGCGGCAGGATCGCGCCCGCGATCTCGGCGATCTGGGGGCCGCCCGCCGCCGTCTGCAACGCCTCCTTGTCGACCGCGTACTGCACGGCCATGCGAACCTTCGGGTTGTCGAAGGGGGCGCGCGAGGTGTTCAGGTACAGCATGCCTGTGCAGCCGTCCACCGAGCTGACCATCCGCTTCTGAACCTGCGGGTTGGACAGGACCTTGGGCAGGCTCGCGAGCGCGACGTCGACGTAGCCCACCGCCGAGCGGTCAGGCCCCTGATCGGCGATGAGCCGGGTGTCGATGGTCCCGCCGCCCACTGTCTGCTTGACGACGATCCTGTCGGGATAGGCCTTGCGCACCTCGTCGGTGGCGGGGTCCCAGTGCTCGTTGCGGACCAGGATCAGCTCGGCCTTGCGCTGATACTTCTCGATCTTGTAGGGCCCCGAGGAGAAGGGGCGGCTGTCGTAGTCGACGCCCTTGTCCTGCGCCTGCGGCACCGGCGCGAACGTCGGCAGCGTCACCGTCTGACCGAACTCCGCCACCGGCCGTTTGAGCTTGAAGATGATCGTCTTGTCGTCGGGGGTCTCGATCGAGGACAGGTGCTCGCCCTTGAGCGGGCCCTTGTACTTCTCCCCTCCCGCGAGGTAGAGGATCGCGTAGTTCGGACCGCCGGGAAGCTCCGGAGAGAATGAACGTTCAACGTTATATTTGACGTCCTGTGCCTTTACCGGCGTTCCGTCCTCGTATTTCACGCCGTCCTTAAGCGTGAACTTCCAGACCTTGCCCCCCTCGGAGGGTGTGCCGAGGTCGGTGGCCAGGTCGGGCACGATCTCCGCACTGCCCGCCTTGTAGGTGGTCAGCGTGCGATAGAGGAGCCGGGTGCCGAAGCCCATGTCCCGCATGGTCCAGTTGCGCGTGGGGTCGAGATGCACGAAGTCCTGATTGGACAGGACATAGAGGGTTCCGCCCTTGACCGGCCCCCCGCCCGAGGTCGTGGTTCCCGCGTTCCTCCCCGAACTCCCCCCGCCGGCGCAGGCGGCGAGCCCGAGCACGAGCGTGGCGGCGAGCGCGAGCAGGCGTCCGCCACCCTTGGTTCCAGCCATATGTCACCCCATGTGGATCGCTTGAACGATCGAAGTGACACGTAACATAATAATGTGAAATTGCACTAGCAAGTAGCGTTACCGACTCGTAGCCTGCGGGTGGCCATGGATTCGATTGCCGGAAATCCACCCCTTCCGTAGATCACTAGCATGTGACATATTACGCGCGACCACCCGTGCGGCCGGAGATCCGGCCCATGACGGAAGGAACCCCCCGCGTGCGTAAGCTCACCGCCATGCTCGCAATAGGGCTGGCCGGAACGGTCCTGGGCGTCTCGGCGCCCGGACCTGCCTCCGCCGATCCGAGACCGACGCCCACCCCTTCGACGAAGGTCACCGCCACCCCGCCGGGCGAGGGACGTCACCAGGAGGACGTCCTCAACCCGATCGCCGTGCAGGAGCGTGCCCTGCGGGACAAGGCCATGGAGCAGGTGCTCTCCGGCCCCAAGGTGAGCGCGCGAGCCTCAGGCAGGGTGAAGATCGGCGACCAGTACGTCGAGCTCGGCCTCGAACGCAGGGACAAGATCTTCACCGTCCTCGCCGAGTTCGGCGACAAGATCGACAACCAGACCCTGCACAACGGCCAGATTCGCTACGGCGGCGTGCCCGGCCCGCTGCACAACCAGATCCCGAGACCCCAGCGAAGCTACGACAACCACACCCTCTGGCAGCAGGACTTCAACCGGGCCTACTACCAGGACATCTACTTCAACGACGCCGAGGGCGCCAACTCGCTGCGCAACTTCTACCGGCTGCAGTCCGCGGGCCGTTACGACTTCGACGGCCACGTCTCCGACTGGGTGAAGGTCCCCTACAACGAGTCCCGGTACGGCACGCCGCGCTGTGACAGCGGCCTGGACTGCGACACGCCCCTGTTCGACTTCGTCAAGGACTCCGCCAACGCCTGGTACGACGCCGAACGCGCCAAGGGCCGCAGCGTCGAGGACATCACCGCGGAGCTCAAGAGCTTCGACGTCTGGGACCGATACGACTACGACTTCGACGGGAACTTCAACGAGCCCGACGGCTACATCGACCGCTTCCAGGTGATCCACGCCGGCGTCGACCAGACATGGGGCGGGGGCGCGCAGGGCGCCGACGCGCTCTGGGCGGTCAACCACGACGCCTACTGGAACCTGCGCGGACGCACGGGCCCCGCGGGCAACCTGCGCGGCGGCACCCAGATCGGCGACACCGGCATCTGGGTCGGCAAGTTCCTGACCGCGGGCGAGAACAGCGGCGTCGGCCTCATCGCCCACGAGTACGGCCACGACCTGGGTCTGCCCGACCTGTACGACGGCGGCGGCACCAACAGCGTCGAGTTCTGGTCGCTCATGTCGAGCGGCTCCTACCTGGCAAAGAAGGACGGGCAGCCCGGAGAGTTCCCCGGAGACCTGGACGCGT
This sequence comes from Nonomuraea sp. NPDC005983, assembly GCF_040614375.1. Classification (NCBI taxonomy): domain Bacteria; kingdom Bacillati; phylum Actinomycetota; class Actinomycetes; order Streptosporangiales; family Streptosporangiaceae; genus Nonomuraea; species Nonomuraea sp. NPDC005983. The sequence goes on along the minus strand of NZ_JBEXUP010000204.1, from coordinate 1,495 downwards.
GGAGCAAGCTGCGGCTCGGCTGGCTCAGCTATGACAAGGCCAAGGCCGCCACCGCCTCCGCCCACACCCTCGGGGTGAGCTCCTACAACACCGCCGATCCGCAGGCCGTCATCGTCGACCTGCCGCCGCACACGGTCACCACCGAACTGGTCGACCCCGCCCAGGGGGCCTTCCAATGGTGGAGCGGCAAGGGCGACTACCTCAACGAGACGCTCACCCGCGAACTCGACCTCACCGGGCAGACGACGGCCAAGCTCGACGCCAAGGTCTGGTATCAGATCGAGCAGGACTTCGACTATCTCTACGCCGAGGTCTCCGAGGACGGCAAGGTATGGAGACCGATCGGCGGCACCGTCGGCGGCCAGCCGATTCCCTCCGTCGACGGTGTCCCCGGGATCACCGGCCGCAGCGGCTGGACCGACCTCAGCCTCCCCCTGGACGCCTACGCGGGCAAGAAGATCCAGTTCCGGTTCCGCTACGTCACCGACACCAACACCGCCGAGAACGGTTTCCTCATCGACTCCATCACCGGCGTCGTCCAGGACGACGTCGAAAGCGGCGACAACGGCTGGACCGCCGTGGGCTTCAGCCGTACCGGAAAGACCGGCAAGAAGGAGCACCCGCGCGCCTACATCGCCGAGAACCGGCGCTACGCCGGTTACGGCGCCTATCTCAAGACCGGTCCGTACAGCGCCGGCTTCTCCAACGACCCCGCGCGGCGGGAGATCTACGAGCACTACCCCTACCAGGACGGCCTGCTCATCTGGCTGTGGGACACCGCCTACACCGACAACGCCACCCGTGACCACGTCGGCGAGGGCATGATCCTGCCGATCGACGCCCATGCGGTACCGCTGCTCTGGAAGGACTACACCGGGGTCAACAGCCGGATCCAGGTGTTCGACTCGCCCTTCCGGCTGACCTCGACCGACCGGGTGGTGCTGCACAAGGACGGCGCGAAGACGATCTTCCCGGCGCTGCCGGGGGTTTCCTCCTTCAACGACCACACCGGCGTCTACTGGTACAGCACCAACCCCCAGCAGGGCGTCATCCCGCCCGACACCAACACCAGGATCGACGTGGTGAAGGAAGCGAGCAAGGGCCTGCGAACCACCATCGAGGTGGGCCCGGCCTCCTGAAGAAGCCGGGTCCGCCGCGCTCAACGGGCCCCACCCCGCGACGGACCCGGCCACTCGCGACCATTTGCGGCAGGATCGCCTATGTGGCCGCCGGACGACTGCACGTCCTCGACGGCCGGGCGGCCGCACCCCACGCTCCTGCTGCCCAGGGTGAGCCATATGACGCCGGACGGCGTGGCCGAAAACCTGATAGCCGTCGAACTGGACTTCCTCCGCCGCAACCTTGATATTGCACGTTCATCATCGAAGCTGGTCTTCTCACTCTCCGGTGCGGTTCGAGCGCGGCCGGGGCCGCGCGACCGCCCCCACAATAATTAATGAGAAAACCAAATAAGTGTTTTTTGGGTTTGGGGATT
>NZ_JBEXUP010000203.1:0-12740 GCF_040614375.1 Nonomuraea sp. NPDC005983 | reverse complement strand
CGTCGGGGAGCTCCGCAACGGCCAGGCGCGGCAGGACGGTGACGCCGATGCCCGTCTCCACCAGTCGCAGCGCCGCCCGGTGATCGTCCAAGCGGCCTCGTGCAAGCGGCCGCGCAGCAGCCACCACCAGCACAGGGCCCCGGCGAGCCGCGCCGCCTCCTCTGCGGCTGATCGTCTCATCGCCTCGTCGAGGGCCGCGCGCAGGTTGGCGGAGTCGGCGTCGAGACGGTCGAGCCAGGTCTGCTGCTCGCGGTCGCGAAGGTGCGGCTCGGCGCGTTCGGCGAGCTGGAGGTGGTGGCGTAGATGCCGGTCACGGGTGTCGGCGGGGTCCTCCGCCTCGTGCAGACGTTCCCTGGCGTACGCGGCGACGGACTCCAGCAGGCGGTAGCGCGGCCCCGCCACCCCCTCCACCATCACCACGAGAGACCGGTCGACCAGCCGGGTGACCAGGTCGAGGACCTCCGCCGGGCGCACGCCGTCACCCGCGCACACCGCCTCGGCCGCGTCCAGGGAGCAGCCGTCCATGTGCACGGCGAGCCTGCGCAGCACGACGCGTTCGGGCGCGCTGAGCAGCTCCCAGCTCCAGTCGATCATCGCCCGCAGGGTCTGCTGGCGCGCGGGCGCGCCCCGCTGGCCGGTGGTGAGCAGCCGGAACCGGTCGGTGAGCCGCGCCGCCAGCCCTTCCACTCCGAGCGCCCGGACTCGGGTCGCGGCCAGTTCGAGGGCGAGCGGAATGCCGTCGAGACGGCGGCAGATCTCCGCGACGGCCTCGCGGCTTCCGGCCGGCGAGAACCCGGGGGCGGCCTCGGCGGCGCGGGCCGCGAACAGCTGTACCGCGTCGGCCTCCTGAAGCGGCTCGACCAGGTACACCGCCTCGCCCGTGAGCCCCAGCGGCTCTCGGCCGGTGGTCAGGACCCGCAGCCCGGTGGCGGTGCGCAGCAAGAGCTCCGTGAGCGCGGCGGCCGGTTCGACCACCTGCTCGCAGTTGTCGAGGACGAGGAGCAGCCGCCGGTCGCGCAGCACCGCCGCGAGCCGGTCGGCGGGCCCGGCGGACGCGCCGGCTCCGGGCACCCCGGACGGCACCCCGGACGGCACCCCGGACGGCACGAGGTCGCGGATACCGAGCACGGCGGAGATCTCCTGCGCCAGCTCCGCCAGCCCCCCGCGCTGCCCGGCGAACTCGACGAGCCACACCCCGTCCGGAAAGCTCCCGTCAGCAGCGACGGTGTCGGCAGGGGCGGAGGTGGCGAGGCGGGTGGCAGCCTCCGTGGCGAGCCGCGTCTTGCCGACCCCGCCCGGACCCGAGAGTGTCACCAGGCGCGCCGACCTGACGAGGTGGACGACCTCGTCCACGCACTGGTCGCGGCCGACCAGAGTGGTGAGCGGGACCGGCAGATTCGACCGCGGCCGCCCGGCAGCCCCGATCGTTTCGGCCGTTACGGCGGGCACGGCGGGCGTGGGGAGGGCGGCGTGACCCGGTCCCGGTGCCGGGAGGAGTGAGGCGTCCTGACGCAGGATCGCCTCGTGCAGCACGGCGAGTTCGGGGCTCGGATCGAGGCCCAGCTCGTCGGCCAGCAGCCGCCGTAGCTCGGCGTACGAGGCGAGCGCCTCGCTCTGGCGGCCCGCCAGGTACAGCGCCCGCATCTGGACGGCACGCAGGTGCTCCCGCAGCGGATGACGCGCCACCAGGTCCGCGAGCTCCCCGACGAGCAGGCCGTGGTCGCCCGCTTCCAGACGGGCCTCGGCCTGCTCCTCCAGCACGGTCAGGCGCTGGTCGGCGAGGCGCTCGACCGCCGCCCGCGCGAACTCCTCGTCCGCGAAGTCGGCGAACGCGGGCCCCCGCCACAGCTCCAGCGCCTCGGTGAGCAGCGCGGCCCGCGCCCGCGGGTCCTCCATCGCGCGGGCCCGCGCCACCAGCGAGCGGAACCGGTCCGCATCCACCTCGTCGCCGGGGCCGCCGAGACTGAGCCGATAGCCGGATGCCTGGCGCAGCACGCGGTCTCGACCGAGAGCTCGGCGCAGCAGGGAGACCTTGGCCTGGAGGGCGTTGGCGGGCTTGCTCGGCGGCTGCTCGCCCCACAGGTCGTCGATGAGCCGGTCGGCGGAGACCGGCTGTCCCTCGTGCACCAGCAGATCGGCCAGCAGCGCCCGGGCCTTCGCCTCGGGAATCCTGACCGGCTCTCCCGCGCCGTCCCACACCATCAGTGGACCGAGCACGCCAAACCGCATGCCAGCACCGTACACACGGTGCCGCGGCGGACCGTCAGCGGACCATCAGCACGTCCGAAGCGCCCCCCGGCACAGTCGTCGCTGTCAGCGGGCGGAGCGAATCGGCTCGACCTTCACGTACGGCAACAGCAAGGACCAACCACCATGCGCAACGCGGCGCTGAACCCCGCCTCCCCAGGTCAGAGCGGCCGAAGACTGCCCCTGTCGGCGCTGCTGGCGCTGGCCACGGCCGTCTTCATCACCAGCCTGACCGAGACGCTGCCGGCGGGCCTGCTGCCCGCGATGAGCGCCGGCCTGCGTGTCAGCGAGTCCGCGACGGGGCAGGCCGTCACGATCTACGCGATCGGGACCGCGCTGACCGCCGTCCCGCTGACCGCCGCCACCGCGGCGTGGCGGCGCAAGCGCCTGCTGCTGACGACCGTCGCGGCGTTCGCCGTCGCCAACACCGTCACGGCGCTGTCGTCGTCCTACCTGCTGACCATGACGGCCAGGTTCGCCGCCGGGGTGGCGGCCGGGCTCGCCTGGTCCCTGCTCGCCGGGTACGCGCGCCGGATGTCGCCCGCCCACCTGCAGGGCAGGGCGATCGCCATCGCGATGGCCGGCATCCCGCTCGCCCTGTCGCTGGGTGTCCCGGCGGGGACGTTCCTCGGCGCGGCGCTCGGCTGGCAGATCGCGTTCCTGATCATGACTGGCCTGACCGTCGTCCTGTTCGGATGGATCATCGCGGTCGTCCCGGACTTCCCCGGCCGGCGCCGGGACGGGCAGGCGCCGAGGCCGCGCGTCCTCAGTGTCCCCGGCGTGGCGCCCGTCCTGTTCGTGACCCTCGTCTTCGTCCTGGCCCACACGATCCTCTACACCTACATCGCCACCTTCCTCGACGGGCTCGGCATGGGCGCGTCCACCGACCTGATCCTGCTGGTCTTCGGCGTCGCCTCCCTGCTCAGCATCGGGATCGTGGGGGCGCACATCCACCGCCGCCTGCGCGCGCTGACCGTCGCCAGCGCGCTGCTGGTCGCCGTGGCCGCCGCCGTCCTGGCGCTGTGGGCCGGCAGTACCGCCCTCGTCTACGTCGCGGTGACGCTGTGGGGGCTCGGCTGGGGCGGCGCCCCGACCCTGCTGCAGACCGCCGCCGGTGACGCGGGCGGCGACGCGGCGGACGCGGCGCAGGCCCTGCTCGTCACCCTGTGGAACGCGGCCATGGCCGGTGGCGGGATCGTCGGCGGCGTGCTTCTCGACGTGTTCGGCTCGACCTCGTTCGCCTGGAGCACGCTCGTGCTCCTCGCGCCGGTCCTCGCGGTGGTGCTCGCCGCCCGGACCCACGGATTCCCGGCGCAGCGCCGCTGACAGGCAGTCTGATCGCGCACTTCTCTTCGGAACAGCGCTCCGGTGTGTCGGCGGGATTCTGGTGATTTGCCCCGGTACTTTTGGGCAGATCGCCGGGGTGACCGGTCAAGTCGGCACGATCTACCCCTGTGGTCTGGTGGAATCTAGTGCTGTGAGTGGTCAGACCTGGCGGTTGGTGCGACGTAGGGGCGGCGGGCCTGTTGCGGTCCCTGTGCTCGACGAGCACCAGCGCGCGGTGGTCGAGCACGGGAGCGGGCCGCTGCTCGTCCTCGCGGGCCCCGGAACGGGGAAGACCACCACGATCGTGGAGTCCGTGGTCGACCGGATCGAGCGGCGCGGCGTCGATCCCGAGCGGGTGCTCATCCTCACCTTCAGCCGCAAGGCCGCCGGCGAGCTGCGCGAGCGCGTCACCGCGCGGCTGCGGCGCACGACCCGCACCCCGCTCGCGCTGACCTTCCACAGCTACGCCTACGCGCTGCTGCGGCGCGAGGCGGTGCTGGCGGGCGAGGCCCCGCCGCGGTTGCTGACCGGCCCCGAGCAGCTGCTGGAGATCCGGCGGCTGCTGCACGGCGAGCTGGAGGACGGCGCCCGCGCCTGGCCCGTCTCGCTGCGTGAGCCGCTGAAGACCCGCGGCTTCGCCGAGGAGCTCCGCGACTTCCTGGCCCGCGCGGAGGAGCGCGGCCTCGACGGCGAGCGCCTGGTCGCGCTCGGCAGGCGGCACCGCAGGGCCGACTGGGTCGCGGCCGGCCGCTTCTCCGAGCGCTACCAGGTCCGCTTCGACCTGGACCCGGAGCCGTCGCTCGACTACGCCGAGCTGATCAGGGCCGCGGCCGGGGTGCTGGCCGACCCCGACGTGCGCAGGCGGGAGCGGGCCGCGCACGACGTGGTGTTCGTGGACGAGTACCAGGACACCGACCCGTCGCAGGAGTTTCTGCTGCAGCAGCTCGCCGGCGACGGCCGCGACCTGGTGGCCGTCGGCGACCCGGACCAGTCGATCTACGGCTTCCGAGGCGCGGACGTCCGCGGAATCCTGAAATTCCCGGAACGCTTCCGCACCCGCGACGGCAAGGACGCCCCGGTGATGGCGCTGCGCGTGTGCCGCCGCAGCGGCCCCGACCTGCTGGAGGCGTCCCGCCGCGTCGCCGCCCGCCTGCCCGCCGCGCCCCTGCCCGACCCCGTGGGAGAGCGGGGGAGGGCCCATGGGCACCGGGAGCTGCTGCCCGGCGACGGGGTGGAGGCGGGCGAGGTGCGGGTGCTGCTGGCCGACAGCACCAGCCAGGAGGCCGCCATCGTCGCCGACACGCTGCGCCGGGCCCATCTGATCGACGGGGTGCCGTGGCACCGGATGGCGGTGCTGGTGCGGTCCGCCTCCAGGCAGGTGCCGCTGCTGAGGCGGGCGCTGGTCAGCGCCGGGGTGCCGACGATGGTGGCGGGTGACGAGGTGCCCATCGCCCAGGAGCCGGGGGTGCGTCCCCTGCTGACGATGCTCAGGGTCGCGCTCGACCCCCGCGAGCTGGACGAGGGGGTGGCCGAGGAGCTGCTCACCGGCCCCCTCGGAGGCACCGACATGATCGGCGTCCGCCGCCTCCGGCGAGCCCTGAAGATCGCCGAGAACGAGGCCCTGGCCCCCGAGGAGGAGCAGGAGACGCTGGGCTTCCCGGCGCGCTCGTCCGGAGAGCTGCTGGTGGCGGCCCTGAAGGACGCCCGCGAGCTGACCCGGATCGAGCCGCACGTCGCGCTGCCCGCCGAACGGGTCGCCAGGCTGCTCGGCACCGCCAGGGAGGCGCTGCGGGCGCAGGGCACCGCCGAGGACACGCTGTGGGCCGTGTGGCAGGGCAGCGGGCTCGCCGAGCGCTGGACCGCCCTGGGCCTGGCCGGCGGCGCGCGGGGCGCGCAGGCCGACCGGGATCTCGACGCCGTGGTCGCGCTCTTCGACCACGCGGCCCGGTTCGTGGACCGCACACCCGGAGCAGGCGCCGAGGTGTTCCTCGACCATCTGGCGTCGCAGGAGATCCCCGGTGACACGCTGGCCGACCGGGCGCCCGACGGCGACGCCGTACGGGTGCTGACCGCGCACCGCTCCAAGGGGCTGGAGTGGGACGTGGTCGTGGTCGCGGGCGCACAGGAGGGCGTCTGGCCCGACCTGCGGCTGCGCGGGTCGATGCTGGGCGTGGAGGACCTCGTCGAGCTGGTCGAGGGGGCGGAGCCGAACGCGGCGTCGCTGGCGTCCAAGCTGCTGGCCGAGGAGCGCAGGCTGTTCTACGTGGCCGCCACGCGGGCCCGCCGCAGGCTGGTCGTGACCGCTGTCGGTGGCGAGGACACCGACGAGCGCCCCTCCAGGTTCCTGGCCGAGCTGATGCCGGGCGCGGTCGAGGCGGCCACCGGCGACGACCGGGCGCGCTGGCTGAGCATGTCGGCGCTGGTGGCCGACCTGCGCAGCGCGGTGACCGACCCCACCAAACCGGCCATGGTCCGGCAGAAGGCCGCCAGGCAGCTCGCCAGGCTCGCCACCGCGGGCGTCCAGGGCGCCCACCCGAACGACTGGTACGCGCTCACCCCGATCTCCGACGACCGCCCGCTGAGCTGGCCCGACGACATCGTCAGGATCTCCCCGTCCGCCGTGGAGAACTTCACCAAGTGCGGCCTGCGCTGGCTGCTGGAGACGGCCGTGGGCGCGGCCGGCACGAGCTCCGCCCAGGGCCTGGGCACGGTCATCCACGCGCTCGCCGTGCTGGCCGCCACCGACCTGCCCAGCGAGGATCTCCTCGGCAAACGCCTGGACGAGATCTGGAACGAGCTGGACTTCGGCGGCGTCTGGTTCAACCGCAAGCAGCGCCAGGTGGCCGAGCAGATGATCGGCAAGTTCCTGCGCTGGCACCAGGAGAACCCGCGCGAGCTGGTGGCCCTGGAGGAGGCGTTCACGGCCAGGGTCTCGGAGAACGTCGAGATCAAGGGCCGCGTCGACCGCGTCGAGCGCGACTCGGAGAACCGCGCGGTGATCATCGACCTCAAGACCGGCGGCTCCAAGCCCAGGCCGGGCGACCTCGGCCGGCACCCGCAGCTCGGCGTCTACCAGCTCGCCGCGCTGCTCGGCGCGTTCGCCAGGCACGGCATGACCGAGCCGGGCGGCGCCGCGCTGGTCCAGCTCGGCAAGGCCGCGGGCAAGAACGAGGCGCTGGAGCAGAAACAGGGCGCGCTCGCCGACGACAAGGACCCCGGCTGGGCCGGAGACCTCGTCGACACCGTGGCGATCGGCATGTCGGGCCCGTTCTTCCAGGCCAAGGTCAACGACGGCTGCCGCACCTGCGCGGCCAGGGCGAGCTGCCCGGTCAACGACAGCGGGGGGCAGGTGTGCTGAACCCCGAGGAGCTCGCGGGCAAGCTCGGCATCCTGCCGCCCACGCGCGAGCAGGCCGCCGTGATCGAGGCGCCGCTGGAACCGATGGTCGTCATGGCGGGCGCCGGCTCGGGCAAGAGCGAGACGATGGCCGGGCGGGTCGTCTGGCTGGTGGCCAACGGCCTGGTCAGGCCGGAGAACGTGCTGGGGTTGACGTTCACCCGCAAGGCCGCCGCCGAGCTGGCCACCCGCGTCAGGGAGCGGCTGAACGGCCTGGCGGAGGCGGGCCTGGTCGAGCCCGAGCTGCTCGACAACGAGCCGACCGTCTCCACGTATCACGCGTACGCGGCCCGGCTGGTCACCGACCACGCGCTGCGCGAGGCGCTGGAGCCGACCATGCGCCTGGTCACGCCCGCCGTCTCCTGGCAGCTCGCGTCGCGGGTGGTGGCGATGTACGACGGGCCGATGGACAGGATCGAGCTGGGCCCGCCGTCGGTCACGGCGGCCGTCCTGGAGCTGGCGGGCGAGCTGTCGGAGCACCTGCGCACGGCGTCCGACGTGCGGCGGGTGGGCGAGTGGCTGACCGGGATGCTCGACGGCCTGCCCGGCAGGACCACGATCGCCCAGCGCAGGCCCGTCACCGTCCAGGGGGCCAGGGAGCAGCTGCTGCCGCTGGTGGAGGCGTACGAACGGCTCAAGCGCGGGCGCGAGGTGATCGACTACGGCGACCAGATGTCGCTGGCCGCCAGGATCGCCGCCAACCACAAGGAGGTCGGCGAGATCGAGCGGTCCCGCTTCTCCGTGGTGCTGCTCGACGAGTACCAGGACACCAGCCACGCCCAGCTCGTCCTGCTGCGAAGCCTGTACGGCAACGGCCACCCGGTCACGGCGGTGGGCGACCCCTGCCAGTCGATCTACGGCTGGCGCGGCGCGTCCGCGGGCAACCTCCGCCGCTTCTCCCAGGATTTCCGCACGAACACCGGCGATCTCGCCCCGGTCAGGCAGCTCAGCGTCAGCTTCCGCAACGGCGACCGCGTCCTCGACGTCGCCGCCCGCGTCCAGCTGCCGCTCCGCATGGAGGCGCGCGAGGTCCCGGTCCTCGTGCCGGGGCCGAACCGGGTCGACAGGGGCCGCGTCACCTGCGCCTTCCACGAGACCGCCGAGGACGAGGCCCGATGGGTCGCCGAGGGCGTCGCCAGGATCCTCGGCCAGGAGGTCGCCCCCGACGGCCTCCCCTGGGGCGAGAAGGAGCGTAAGAAGACGCTCGCCCTCCAGCCGCAGGACGTCGCGATCCTGGCGCGCAAGCGGTCGCAGTTCCCCGCGCTGCGCAGGGCGCTCGAAGAGCGTGACATCCCGGTCGAGGTGGTCGGCCTGGGCGGGCTGCTGACCGTGCCCGAGGTCAGCGACATCGTGGCCACGCTCAGGGCGCTCTACGACCCGACGGCGGGCGACGCGCTGGCCAGGCTGCTGGCCGGGCCGCGCTGGCGCATCGGCCCCGCCGACCTGCGGGTGCTCGGCGAGTACGCCCGCGAGCTGACCCGCGAGACCCGTACCGGCGGGCGCGAGCAGGACCCGCTCGACCAGGTGGTCGCCGACCTGGCCGAGGAGCGCGGCAGCCTCGTCGACGCGCTCGACGAGTTGCCCGACCGCGAGACGTGGCTGGAGTCCTTCTCGCCGCTGGCCAGGACCAGGCTGGTCGCGCTGGCCCAGGAGCTGCGCCAGCTCCGGATGCACACCGCCCAGCCGCTGCCCGACCTGATCACCGAGGTGGAACGCCGGCTCGGCCTGGACATCGAGGTGGCGGCCAGGGGCGGCGCGTCGGGCGCGTTCGCGGCCAGGGCCGACCTCGACGCCTTCCTCGACGCCGCGTCCAGGTTCGCGGGCGACGCCGAGGACCCCACGCTCGGCGCGTTCCTCGCCTACCTCGAGGCGGCCGAGAGCGAGGAGTTCGGGCTGGAGGCGGGCCGGGTCGGCGAGAGCAACAGCGTCAAGCTGATGACGGTGCACGCCTCCAAGGGCCTGGAGTGGCCGGTCGTGGTGGTGCCAGGCCTGTCGCAGCTCGTCACCTCCAAGGGGACGATCGCCACCGGCAGCATGTTCCCCGCCACGCCCGTCACCAACAGCCGCTGGACGGAGAACCCGCGCAAGCTCCCCTACCCGCTGCGCGGCGACGCCGCCGACCTGCCACGGCTGGGCGGGCTGGCCAAGGAGCAGCTGGCCGCGTTCGACGAGAGCTGCCGCGACCGCGACCTGATGGAGGAGCGGAGGCTGGCCTACGTCGCCGTCACCCGCGCCCACTACCACCTGATCGCCTCCGGCTACCGCTGGGGGAGCGCGACCAAGCCGCTGGAGCCGTCCGACTTCCTGCTGGAGATCCGCGACAGCGCCGACCGGGTCGCGTTCTGGGCCCCCGAGCTGGTGGAGGGGGCGGCCAACCCGCTGCTGGCCGAGCCCGCCGAGGCCACCTGGCCGGTCACGCCCGACGGGCTGCGGTACGAGTCGGTGCTCGACGGCGCCCGCCTGGTGGAGGCCGCGCTGGCGGGCACGCTGCCCGAGGCCGAGGACGAGCCGCTGCGCTCGTTCGAGGAGGAACGTGTCCGAGCCTGGGAGCGCGACACGGACCTGCTGCTACGCGAGCGCGAGCTGAACAGGCGGCGCGGCTCGACGACGGTCGAGCTGCCGTCCAAGCTGACCGTCTCGTCGCTGGTCACGCTGGCCACCGACGCCCGCGAGCTGGCGCGCAGGATCCGCCGCCCGGTGCCGGGCAAGCCGGCTCCGCTGGCGCGGCGCGGCACGTCCTTCCACAAGTGGCTGGAGACGCGCTGGGACCAGCAGCGGCTGATCGACGACTTCGACCTGTTCGAGGACGAGCTGGAGGAGGCGGACGTCCGGCTGACGGAGCTGCAGGAGCGGTTCGAGGAGAGCGAGTGGGCCGAGCGCCGGCCGCTCGACCTGGAGGTGCCGTTCGAGACCATGATCGCCGACCGGCTGGTGCGCGGCCGGATGGACGCCGTCTTCGAGCTGCCCGACGGCCGCTACGAGGTCGTCGACTGGAAGACGGGCGAGCCGCCCAGGGGGAAGGCGGCCAGGGCGGCGTCCGTGCAGCTGGCGGCCTACCGGCTGGCCTGGTCGCACCTGGCGGGGGTGCCGCTGGAGCGGGTCGGCGCGGCCTTCCACTACGTGCGCGCGAACCGGACCGTCCGCCCGGTGAACCTGCTCGACACGGACGGCCTGGTGGCCCTCATCGAAGCGGTCCCCGCCGCCTCCTGAGCGCGCCCCCGCGACCGCGGACGGCCCGGTGGCGCCCGCCCACCCCCTCTCGAGCGCGGCACGCGGCGCCGACCTCCTCCTGATCATCGGTACAGGTAGTGGAAGCGCGGTTTGGGATGCATCAGGAAGTCGTGGTGGGAGATGTTCCAGGCGTACGCCCCCGCCATCCCGAACACCACCGTGTCGCCCACCCGAACAGAAGTCCTGATATTTCGGGCGAATACGTCCTTGGGGGTGCAGAGCTGGCCGACCAGGGTGACCGGCTCATCCGTCACCCCCGGCCCGTCGCCCGTGGGCAGCACCGTGAACGGCTGGTCGTGGCCCTTCGTCACCGGCGTGCGCAGGTGATGGGTGCCGCCCAGGAGGATCGCGTACACCTCGCCGCGCACCCGCTTCACGTCCACGACCCTGGTCACGTACGAGCCGCAGTACGCGGTCAGCGCCCTGCCGGGCTCGATGCGCACCCGCCGGCCCGGGCGGCGCAGCGCGGCCAGCCCGCTGCCGTACCCGGCCCAGTCGAACCGGGCACCGGGATCGGCGTAGGAGACCGCCATCCCGCCGCCCAGGTTGACCTCGTCGTGGCCGGTGTCCAGCAGGGTCGCCGCCAGCCGCAGGAGCTGGGGGGCGTCCAGACCACTGGCCAGGTGGACGTGCAGGCCGCGCAGCCGCACGCGCTCGGTGAACAGCGGCAGGCACTCCTGGACTCCCGCGTCGTCCATGCCGAACGGGCCGCTCATGGTGAGCGCCGCCCCCTCGACAGGCAGATCCGGGTTCGTCCGGAGCAGCACGTCCGCCTCCCCGCCGGTCGCGAGGAGGCGGCGCAGCTCGTTCGGCGACTCCACGTGGATGCGGTGGTGCGGCAGACGCAGCTCGGCGTCGGTCTTGCCGGGGCCTCCGAGGGCCAGCGGCCGGTTCGGGAACAGGGCGCTGACGTGCGCGTGCTCGCCGCCCGACGACACCTCGAAGCCGTCCACGTGCCTGGCGAGCACGCGCAGCAGCTCGGCGTCCGGGTTGGCCTTGACGGCGTAGTACAGCTCGGTGCCGGCCAGCGCCCGCCGGACGTGCGCGGCGTGCTCGTCCAGCGCGGGCAGGTCGTAGACGTACGCGGGGACGTCCGGCAGGCGCACGGCGGCTTCGAGGGCCCGTGGCGCGATCATGCGAGCGGGTTCGCGATCGGGACGTAACCGGCGGCCCGATCGGCGGCCCTCGACCAGCGCACGCCCAGGTTCGCCTTGGCCGGGAGCGGAGCGCCCGCGAGCAGGTCGGAGAGCGGCAGCGGCCGGCCGAGGGCGTCGGCCCGCCCGGCCAGGACGTCCCTGGCGATGTGCCACAGCTCGCGCAGCAGCGCGTCGTCGTCGCCCGCCACGGTGGCGGCGATCTCCGTCAGGTGGTTGACGAGCAGGCAGTAGACGACCCTGGCCCAGCCGCGCTCGGCGTCGTAGGTGAGGGACTCGGCCACCCTCGGGTGCAGGCCGGTGAGGTCGTGGCGGCCGGCGACCAGCTTGGCGCCCTCCAGGTCACGGAAGACCGCCTCGACGGGCAGCCCGGAGGGGTCCAGCCCCACCAGGACGTTCTGCAGGTGCGGCTCCAGGACCACGCCGTGCGTGAAGAACAGCTCGAGCACGGGCGGGACCACCGCCGAGACGTACGCCGACCACCAGGCCGGCGGGTCCCAGGGCGGCGTGCCGAGGGCCAGCGCCCCGGCCAGGACGGGTGTGACGCCGGGGGAGCAGACCGTCCACGGGCTCGCGCGGACGATCACGCTGAGCCCTTCGAGCAGGCGCGAGCCGAGCGCGGCCGACCGGTACCCGGGCTCGGGCAGCCAGCGCGCGCCGGGGAACCTGCCGGACAGCTGCTCGAAGACCGGGGTCAGCCGCGAGGTGAGCTCCACCGCACCTGCCAGCTCGTACCAGGCGTTCTTCCGCACGCAGTTAGTGATCCGGACGTCCAGGCTGAACTTCAGGCAGGACTCGGCGGCGGGGGCGTACACCGTCCTGACCGACGAGGTCGGCGCCACGACGGGCCCCGGCCCCAGGTCGAGCAGCTCCGCCCCGAAGGCCGGGCGCAGCAGGCCGAGCTGCCACGGGTGCGCGGGCAGCAGCCGGTACCCCGTGGGAGCCTCGCCGAGCCTGTCGAGCGCCGACGCGTCCCCCTCCTCGGCGAGCACGTCCTCCCGGACGCCGAGCAGCCGCACGGAGAAGTCGGCGTGCGCCTCCGGCGCGTAGCGCAGCCAGCCGTCCCCGCCGCGCGCCTTGGGGCTCGGGTGGAACGCGTGCCCGTAGACCAGCGCCTGCTCGGACGCCAGCCACGGGTCGGCGGGCGGCGTCGCGTCCGCCCTGGCCCGCAGGATCGCGGCCACCGCGTCCCTGGACGCCGCCACCTGCCCGGCGAACTCGGGGTTGCCCGGCGCGGGCACATCGAACTCCACGCCGGCGGCGAGCTCCGCGCCGGCCGGCGGCGGCACGCCGAGCTCCGCGCCGGGCCGCACGGACGCGGTGGGCTCCGCGCCGGGCGGCGGGCCGGTCGGTGAGGGCAGGTCGGACAGGGCGGCCTCCGCCAGC
>NZ_JBEXUP010000202.1:0-12813 GCF_040614375.1 Nonomuraea sp. NPDC005983 | reverse complement strand
CCCGCAGGTCGCCCGCGAGCGGGCTCCGCGTCCAGCGGTCCAGGGCGTAGGTGGGGCTGCCGGGGCCGGAGAAGACCCAATCGGCTCCGGTGACGTCGGAGGCCACCGTGACGTCCAGGCCGACGCTGCGGGCGAAGTACTGGCGGGCTCTGGCGGAGATGTCGGCCGCGTTCTCCTGGAACGCGTACGGGGTGTCGAGCAGGACGGCCCGCGCTCCGGCGCGGAGCCCGCGCGCCACGGAACGGTGGATCTCCACCATGGTCGGGCTCGTCTCGCCCGACCCCATCAGCACCAGCAACCCGGGCATGGCCGTCACCCTCTCTCTCGCCCTGCCACCGCTCCCACGGGACACTGCTGCGAAGGGCATGTTCCTGCACATGATGTGCAGGAAGTTGGGGCCGGTGACGGGAGGACACGTGGTCTCTGTCGAGACGCTCATGCTAAGGGCGGGGGCCAGCGGCGATCAGGGCGACGCGGATGGATTCGCGGGCGCGGGGTTCCCGACGCGGGCCAGGCGGCGGCCCAGCGACTGCATGGGCTTCTCCACGAAGCGGAAGGCCAGGGCGCTGACCGCCAGGATGACGGCCAGGGCCGTGACCGCCAGGGCGACCTGCACCGGCAGGGGCGCCCCGCGCAGGTCGCCGGTGATCTCGACGAAGAACTTGAGCAGCGGGTGATGCACCAGGTAGAGCGAGTAGCTGATCAGCCCCAGCCAGCTGAGCCAGCGGGGCACCCGCCGCCCGCGCAGTGCCATGCCGCCCGCGAACGTGGCCGCCGCCAGCGCGATCGTGGTGATCCACACGTCCGGCTCGACCAACCACCAGCCCGCCTCGATCGCCCAGATCGGGGCGATCGCCACGAAGGCCGTCGTGACCGCCACCGGCCACAGGCCGCCCGTGCCCCGCTCCCAGCGGTGGACGGCGGTGCCCGCGAACATGACCGCCACCACGGCCACGCCCAGCCACGGCACCCGGCTGCTCAGCACCAGCAGGGCCAGCGCCATCAGCCCGAGCGCGCACGCCGCCATCGTGCGCAGCCTGCCCGTCACCACGCATGCCAGCCCGGCGACCAGCGCCGCCGCCGACGCGTACGCCAGCCAGCCGCCCGACACCAGCGCCCCCGGCAGCACCAGCCCGGCCGAGACGGCGCCCGCGCCGAACAGCGTGGCGAGCAGGCCGCTGCGCTCGTGCAGCCGCACCGTGAACAGCGCGGTGACCAGCAGGTAGAAGACCATCTCGTAGGAGAGGGTCCACATGGTGTCGGTGACGCCGCCGACGTTGACCACGTCGAGCAGCATCGTCGCGTGCGCGGCCACCGCCGACCCGTCGCGCGGGACGGCCTCGCGCACCGGCACCCACCACGCCAGCGCGAGCACCAGCCCGATGACAGCCAGGTAGAGCGGGTAGAGGCGGAAGGCCCGGCTGATCCAGAACGCCCGCAGGTCGCCGTGCCGCTCCAGCGATGCCGGGATGATGTAGCCGCTGACCAGGAAGAACACCAGGATGCCGTAGACGCCCAGGTTGAACCAGTACGGCCGCAGCGAAGGCAGGAACCACGGCAGCAGATGCTCCGCGACCACGGCCGTCGCGCCGACGCCGCGCAGCGCGTCGAGCCAGGCGAGCCTGGTGGGGGCGAGGTTGCGCGGGGGCTCGGTCGGGACAGGTGCGATCGGCACCCGCCCCAACCTACCCGTCTTCCCTGGAGGAACGCTGTGTCCGCGTGCCGGGGAGGCCGGTCGTGGCGAGGGTGCCGATGCTCAGGTGTGGCTACGAATGATGAGGGTGCCGGTGGGTTGACAGGGCGGCGTGGTGGTCGGCGCCCGCCGGGCCGAGCGGGTCGGTGTGGACGGTCGCCGCCCGCAGCCGGGGCAGATCGTGGATGAGCCGGTGCTCGGCCCGCACCGCGACCGCGTGCGCGTCCACCATCGTGAGGTCGTGCCTGACGAGGATGTCCACCTCGGCGTGCAGCGCGTGGCCGATCCAGCGCAGCCGAACCGAGCCGACCCGCTCGACCCCGGAGACCGCGCGCAGGACGGCCTCGGCCTGGTCCACCAGGGCGGGGTCGACGGCGTCCATCAGCCGGTGGTAGATCTCGCGGGCGGCGTCCCGCAGCACGAACAGGATGGCGACGGTGATGAGCAGACCGACGATCGGGTCGGCGAGCGGGAAGCCGAGCGCCGCGCCGCCCGCGCCGAGCAGCACGGCGAGCGAGGTGAACCCGTCGGTCCTGGCGTGCAGCCCGTCGGCGACCAGGGCGGCCGAGCCGATCTGCCTGCCCACCGTGATCCGGTAGCGGGCCACCCACTCGTTGCCGAGGAACCCCGTGACGGCGGCTCCCGCGACCCAGCCGAGCGCCCTGACCGGCTGCGGTTCGACCAGCCGCGTGACGGCCTCGTACCCGGCGAGCACGGCGGAGGCCGCGATGATCAGCACGATGACGATCCCCGCCAGGTCCTCGGCCCGGCCGTAGCCGTAGGTGAAGCGGCGGGTGGCGGCGCGGCGGCCGACCGAGAACGCGATGGCGAGCGGCACGGCGGTGAGCGCGTCGGCGAGGTTGTGCAGGGTGTCGCCGAGCAGCGCGACCGAGCCGGACAGGACGACGATCACGGCCTGGATGGCCGCCGTCGTCATCAGGACGGCGAACGAGACGGCGAGCACGCGCAGCCCGCGGGCGCTGCCTTCCAGGGCGGCGTCGGTCCTGCCCACGCTGTCGTGGCTGTGGGGGGTGACGGCGTGCCACACCCTGGAGATCAGCCCCTCGCGCCCGTGCCCATGCCCGTGGCCGTGCCCAGGGGCGTGGGCAGTGGCGTGGTCATGCGCGTGGTCATGCGCGTGCCCAGTCGCGTCGTGCTGGTGGTGTTCTCGCTGGTGGTCAGACATGGCGGCCCCTCGCGTGCGGCGCGGACATCCCCCGTCAGGCCAGCATGTCAGGCCGGCATAAGGACGTCACCAGCCGACGCTGCCCTTGCCGGAGACGAGCGCGCGGGCGATGACCATCCGCTGGACATCGTTGGTGCCCTCGCCGATCGCCATCAGCGGCGCGTCGCGGTAGAGCCGCTCGACCACGTACTCCTGCGAGTACCCGTACCCGCCGTGGATCCGCATCGACTCCAGCGACGCCTTCAGCGCCACCTCGGAGGCGAAGTACTTGGCCATGCCCGCCTCCATGTCCACCCGGTTGCCGCCGTCGGCGCGGGAGGCGGCCCAGTAGGTGAGCAGCCTGGCGGCCTGGATCTCGGTGGCGAGGTCGGCCAGTTTGAGCTGGATGGCCTGGAACTCGGCGATGGGCTGCCCGAACGCGGTGCGCTCGCGGGCGTAGTTCAGCGCGGCGTCGTAGGCGGCCTGGGCGACGCCGACGGCGCGGGCGGCGATGTTGATGCGGCCGATCTCCAGCCCGCCGAGCACCTGCTGCATGCCGCGTCCCTCGACGCCGCCGAGCAGCGCGCCGACGGGCACGCGGACGCCGTCGAGCGCGACCTCACACGTCTCGGTGCCCTTGTAGCCGAGTTTGGGCAGGTCGCGGCTGACGCTGAACCCGTCGGCCGACGGGTCGACCAGCAGCACCGACATGCCCTTGTGCGCGGGTTCGGTGACGGAGGTCTTGACCAGCACGGGCAGCGGGTCGGCGTGCCGGGCGTTGGTGATCCACGTCTTGGTGCCGGTCACGACGTAGTGGTCGCCGTCGCGGACGGCCCGCGTCTGGATGCCCTGGAGGTCGGTGCCCGCGCCCGGCTCGGTGAGCGCGATGCCGGTGCGGCGGGCGCCGCTCGCCAGGTCGGGGAGGTGGAGGCGCTGCTGCTCCTCGGTGCCGTGCCGGGCGATCATCAGGCAGGCGAGCGAGTGGGAGCCGATCGTGCCCGCCACGCCCATCCAGCCGCGGGCGATCTCCTCGAAGACCAGCGCGTAGGAGACCATGTCGGCACCGAGCCCGCCGTACTCCTCGGGCACGGTCAGGCCGAACAGGCCCATCTGCTTCATCAGCTCGATGATCTCGCCGGGGTATCTGCCCGAGTGCTCCCATTCGGTGGCGACGGGCACGATCTCCTTGTCGACGAAGGCGCGCAGCGTCTCGCGGAAGGCCCGCTGTTCGTCGTTCAGCTCGAAGTCCATCCCTGCCTCCTGGGGGTCTCACAGCGGGCCGGTCTTGGCCTGGGGGAAGTAGCCCTTGTCGTGCGGCGCGTCGCGTTTGTAGACCATGACCGTCCGCTGCCACGACATCAGCTCGTCGCCGTCCTGGTTGAGGCCCCTGGTGCGGCAGGTGACGATCCCGGCGTACGGCCGCGACCTCGACTCCCGCTTGCCGGTCACCTTGGACTCGGCGTAGAGCGTGTCGCCGACGAAGACGGGGTGGGTGAGTCTGATGTCGTCCCAGCCGAGGTTCATGACGGCGGTCTGGCTCACGTCCATCACCGACAGCCCGAGGACGATCGCGACCGTCAGCCCCGAGTTCACGATGATCTTCCCGACGGGGGCCTTGGCCGCGAAGTGCGCGTTGAAGTGGTTCTGGTTCGTGTTCATCGTCAGCAACGTGAACCAGGTGTTGTCGGCCTCGCTGATCGTGCGGCCGAGTGGGTGCTGGTAGACGTCGCCGACCACGAAGTCCTCGTAGTAGCGGCCGATGCTGGCTTCGTGAACGGTCACGGGCGGCTCCTCGCAGGCACTCGTACAGAACATTATTACAGTGCCGTCGGCGACCGGGCGATCACGCGAGGAGGGGGGCGGAGGGGCGCGCCGTCGCGGCGGTCAGGCGCGGGCGGCGAGCGTGGCGACCACGGCGACGATGCGGGCGGCGCGTTCCAGCTCGGCACGGTGGAACCCGGGCCCGTCGGCGCGCGCCACCACCACGTGCAGGCCGTGCGCCGCCACCGGCAGCAGCATCAGCCAGAGCTTGTCGGACGCGATCGTGGCCGCCCGCGGCGGCACCTCGGGCAGCGCGAAGGCGTCCGGCGCGGCCAGGCTCGCGTGCAGGATCGCGTCACCGGCCAGAGCCAGCGACCACTCGGCGCCGCACAGCCCGGGCAGCGCGTCAACCAGCGTCGCGATCCCGCGTGACGGTTCCGCGGCGACGTGCATGAGCAGGTCGTAGTCGGGCGCCGAGCCCGGCACCTCCCTGGTCGGCCAGACACCCTCGACGCGGACTCCCGGGACCGCCGACATCCGGTCGCGGACCTCGTCCGCACCCACTGAGCCCGGCCAGGACACGGTGAAGTCGTCGACGGCCCTGCCGCCCTCGCGTTCGAGGACGGTGACCTGCAGGATGTCGGCCCCCAGGGCGCCGAGCGCCCTCGCGACCTGCCCCAGCGAGCCCGGCCGGTCCGGCAGCGACACCCTCAGTCGCAGCAGCATTGCCGCCTCCTTTCCAGAGGCTCTCACAGTGCCGCGCAAAGGTTTCGGGCACGTTCCATGGAGATGTCACGCATGCTGCGGATATTTCCCAGCATGCAGCGATTAATCCGGCTTTGTCGACCAGCACACACGCCTGGCCACCTGTGGTTTTCCCCAGCAAGCCGTGCGGCCCGCCTCATGGCCCGGACGGTACCCCGATTCCTAGCGTGTTCGACATGATCCTGACGAAGTCCATGACCCTCGCCCTCGCCCTGAGCACCGCGCTCACCGGTCCGCACGACTCCCTGCGGCAGCAACTCGACGACCTCGTGAAGGCGCAGGCCGTGTCGGCGGCGCTGGTCCTCGTCCGCGACGGCGGCGAGGACTGGTCCACCGCGGTGGGCTACCGCGACGCGCGGACGCACGCGCCCGCCGACGCGCGCGGCTACTTCCGGGTGGGCAGCGTGACCAAGTCGTTCGTCGCCACCGTCCTGCTGCAACTCTCGGACGAGGGCAAGCTCGGCCTTGACGACCAGGTGGACAAGCACCTGCCCGGCGCGCTCCCCGAGGGCAGCCCGATCACCGTGCGCCAACTCCTCAACCACACCAGCGGCCTGTTCGACTACGCGGGCGCGGGCATCCCCGGCTGGTCGGCCAGGGACTACCGCCCCAAGGAGACGCTCTACGACCAGACGCCGCAGGAACTGCTGGCCGTCGGCCTGTCGAAGCGGCCCTACTTCGAGCCGGGCGGCGGATGGCACTACTCGAACACCAACTACGTCGTCGCCGCCATGCTGGTCGAGAAGCTGACGGGGAAGCCGTACGCGCAGGCCGTCAAGGAACGCATCCTGCGCCCGCTCCGGCTGGAGCACACGCTGCTGCCCGGTCACGACACCGCGATGCCGCGCCCGCACGCCCGCGGTTACGCCCGCTACAACGGCCGGACAGTGGACGCGACCAGGATGAACCCGTCCCTGGAGTTCGGCGCAGGTGAGATGATCTCGACCACCGCCGATCTCGCCACCTTCTTCGACGCCCTGCTCGGCGGGAAGCTGACCAGTCAGTCCGCGCTCAAGCAGATGCGCACCACCCTGCCCGCCGCCGACGGCATGCGGTACGGGCTGGGCCTGCAGGAGTTCAAGCTGCCGTGCGGCGGCAGCGTGTACGGGCACAGCGGCGGCACGTTCGGGTACCTGACGTACGCGCTCAGGTCCGACTCGGGCCGCACGCTGGTCCTGTCGGCCAACCCGTACACCGGCCAGACTCCGGCCGACGCCCTGCCGAAGGCGCTCGGCACGGTGTTCTGCTGAGCGTCCCGCCCGGCCCCCGAGCCGGGCGGGCTCCATCAGGTCGTGCCGCTAGGCGAAGACGTCCTGCTGGTAGCGGCCCTGCTCGTCGAGGGCGGCCAGCCACGCCTCCCCGTCCTCGCCGGTTTTGTCACGATAAATCGTGATCAGGGCCTGCCGGACGGCGGGCGCCATCCGCAGCCCGTCCCCGCACACGTACACGTGCGCCCCCTGCCCGAGCAGCTCCCACACCCGGTCGGCGTGGGCCGCGACGGCGTCCTGGACGAACCTGTACAGATGCCCCGGCACGGCCGAGTACGCGACGTGCACCCGGACGGGCCCGGCCTCGGCCCAGCCCGCGACCTCCTCCCGGTACAGCCAGTCGTGCTCCGGGTGGCGGCACCCGGCGAACACCTCGGCGGGGCCCGTCGCCCCCGACAGGGCGCGCTCCTCCAGGAAGCCGCGCAGCGGGGCGAACCCGGTGCCGGGCCCGACCAGGACGACCGGCGTGGCGGGGTCGTCCGGCAGCCGGAACGGCGGCGCGGGCACCCTGATGTAGCCGTAGAACACCTCGCCCTCGGCCAGCCCGGCCAGGTAGGCCGAGCACATGCCGTGGTACTCGCCGCTGCCCGACCACGCGGGCCCCTCGACGACGCCCACGGTGATCCTGACCAGCCCGGGGCCGGCCAGCGGCGAGGAGGAGACGGAGTAGTAGCGCGGCCTGATCGGCCCGGCCATCTCCAGGAACACCGGCAGCGGCAGCTCGATCGCGGGGAACCGGTCGAGCAGCGCCAGCGGCGACAGCCGCTTGGCCAGGACCTCCTCGGCGTAGTCGGCGGTCAGCGCGGCAAGCTGCCCACGCGTCCACGGGCAGGAGGTGTGGGCGGCCAGCGCCTCCAGGTCCGCCCGGGTGGCGACCTCCTGCAGTTCGGCGAACTCCGTCAGCAGCAGCCCGGCCGTGACCGGCGTGTCCACCGGCAGGTGGGTGGCTCCGGCGGCGCGCAGCCGTACCACCTGCTCCCTCGGGACGCGCAGGCAGCGCAGCGCCCACTCCACCAGTTCGGGGTCGTTCTTGGCGAAGACGGCCAGGTGGTCGCCCGCTGAGTAGGTGACGCCCTCGGGCAGCCTGGCCACGATCGACCGGACTCCGGGGCGCGGCGCCTCGAGCGAGAAGTCCCACAGCCCGGACGGGTCGCCGGTCAGCTCCTCGGTCGAGACCACGGTCAGCGGGAACGCCTTCGAGGAGACGACCGCGGGCCTGACCTCGGCCTCCGACAGCACCTCCATCTCGTAGCGCGGCCCGGCGTCCTCGGCCGAGGCGCTGTAGACGTCGGCCACGGCGGCCCACAGCTTGGCGGTCCAGGCGGAGACGTCGCCGTCGAAGTCGCCGTCGGCGTCGGCCTCGCCCCGCTCGACCAGCGGAACGGCTCCGGCCGCCGTGAGCTTGTCGAAGGCGCGGCGCGGGAAGTCCTGGTAGGTGGGCCACTGGGTGTTGCCGCAGCCGAGCAGGGCCAGCCGCACCCTCGACAGGTCGGGCAGGCTCTCCAGCGCGTCGAAGCGCTGGGCGTTGTCGGGCGCCTTGCCGTTGTAGGACGAGGCGACCACGACGAGCAGCCCCTCCTGCGGCGGCTCCAGGTCGTCCAGGGTGGTCAGGGTGGTCGCAAGGCCCGCGCGCCCGGCCCGTTCCGCGAGGCGCTCGGCGATGTCGGCGCTGGTGCCGAGGTTGGAGCCGTAGGCGACGGTGAGCGCGACGCCGGTGACGGCGAGGTCCTGCTGCGTGCTCTCCTCGGCCGGCACCTCGGCGACGGCGACCCCGCGCTCGTGCGGCCTGCGCTCGCGCACCCGCACGGTGAACCCCTCGGGCTTGAGGGTGAGCGTCTGCTTGATCTTCATCCGGTAGACGGCGGGGTCGGAGACGGCGAACCGGCGCAGGATCATGGCCAGCGCCAGCCTGGCCTCGGTGAGCGCGAACTGGCGGCCGATGCAGGCCCGCTCGCCGTTGCCGAACGGCTTGTAGGCGGCCGGGTGGTGGTCTTTCTTGTTCTCGGGCAGCCAGCGGTCGATGTCGAACTCCTCCGGCCGCTCCCACGCCTTGGGGTGACGGTGCAGCTTCGGGAGCAGGACGAAGAGCGGCGTGTCCGCGGGCACCGGGAAGCCGCCCACCGTGGTGTCGCGCAGGGCGGTCACGCCGAACGCCGGGATCGGGGACCAGACCCGCAGCGTCTCCTCCAGGATGCGCGGGATCACGTCCAGCTTCATGATCGCCTCGTAGCCTGGCGGCTCGTCGCCGGGCAGCAGCCTGTCGACCTCGTCGTAGGCCCTGGCCAGGGTGTGCGGGTCGCGCAGCAGGTTGTACAGGGCGAAGGAGAGCAGGCCGCTGGTCGTCTCGTGCCCGGCGATCAGGAAGGTGAGCACCTGGTTGCGGATGTTCTCATCCGACAGCCGCCCGCCGGTCTTCGGGTCGGACGCCTCCAGCATCAGCCCGAGCAGGTCCTTCGCCCCGCCGCGCGGCTCCGACCTGCGCTGCTTGATGACCTCGTCGACCAGGTCGCGCATGATCCGGATGTCGTTGCGGTAGCCCTCGTCCTGCTTGCGCTTGAGCTTGGTGACCAGCGGGATCTGCCGGTTGCGCAGCATGGCCTCGGTCAGCGCGCCGCCCATGGCCTTCAGGAACGGGTGCAGCTCGGGCGAGTCGAAGGAGTTGAACCGGTAGCCGAAGCCGGTCAGCGAGATCACGTCGAGGGTGAGCCTGGTCATGTCGTCCGAGACCGGGAGGTCCTGCCCCTGGCGGGCGGCCCAGGACCCGACCAGTCGCTCGCCGACCTCCAGCATCTGCGGGTAGTACGCCTTCATCGAGCGCTGACTGAAGGCGGGCATCAGGATGCGGTGCGCCTGCCCCCACACCGGCTCGTCCAGCTCGGCGGTGAACAGGCCGTCGCCGGCGAAGTCGCGGACGATCGACAGGGGCGGCTCGATCCGCTTGCGGAACCTGCTCTCGTCGCACGCCTCGGCCACCAGGTCGGGGTCGTAGACCCAGAGCACCTTCCGACCGAGGAGCTCTATCTGGAAGATGCCCTCGTCGTACCTGCTCGCCAGCTCGTTGAAGTACACCATGGGCCCGTGCGCCGGGATCTGCAGGGTGTTGCCGAGCAGCGGCAGGCCCGGTGGGGCCGGGATCTCCTTCATGTAGCCTCCCATGAATTAGCCATACACCGTATGGCTGAAGCTACCATACGGTGTATGGGAGTGAGCGCGCGCAGGGGTGCCCCCCTGAGCCAGGAAGAGATCCGTGCGACGGCGCTGCGCATGGTGGACGAGGGCGGCGTCGAGGGCCTGTCGATGCGCAAGCTCGCCGCGGCACTGAACGTCAACCCGATGTCGCTGTATCACCACGTCGAGAGCAGGGAGGCGCTGATCGGCACGCTCTGCCACCTGGTGCCGGACGAGCTGCAACTCCCCCCGGACGACGGCTCACCCTGGCAGGACCAGCTCCGCTCGCTCGCCCTGGCCTACCACACGATGGCCCGCACCCATCCGGCCCTATGGGTCTACGTGCACAACCACCCGGAGATCGTCGCCGACAAGCAGAGCGGCCTCTGGCAGGTGCTGCATCGCATCCTGCGCGCCGCCGGGGTGCCGGAGCCGGAGCTGCGCCGCACCAGCGACGTGCTGTACGCCTTCGTCTCGGGGTTCGTGTTCTCCGAGACCAGGGGGCACCTCGACCCCGATCACAACCAGGAGGAGATCGACCGCGCCTTCGACACGGCCATCAACCTGATCATCTACGGGCTGTCCGGCCGGTGACGAGTTCCACGAGGTGGGGCCAGGCGGCGGCGCCCAGCGCGGCGTCGGCCTCGGGCATCCCGCCCTCGTCGTAGGCGACGTACGGCACCGGCACTCCCCGCCACGTCCAGGACGACCGCTGCGGCCTGGTGACGCCGTCGAGCCCGGCGCCGACGTTGGCCCAGGCCACCGAGGTCGGGGAGATCGCGATCACGGCGTCCAGCCGCTGGTCGAGCGTGGCCAGCAGGAGCACGGCCTCGGCACCCTTGGACAGCCCCAGCGCGGAGATCCGCCGTAGCCCCCGCTCCCGGAGCAGGTCGATCGCGGCCGTGAAGGTCTCCAGGGGAATCTCACAGATGCCCGGCGCCTGGCCGGGCCCGCCGAACCAGCGGATGGACAGCGCCGTCACGCCCTGCGCGGCCAGCACCCGGCACCGCTCGCGTTCGATCCGGCCGCTGGACCCGGACAGCACCAGCACCCCCGACCGGCCGCCATCCCGGGGCTCGGCCAGGAAGCCTTGCCACGGTGAGCCGATCTCCCGCTCCACGATCTCCGGCAGACCGCCGATCCGCCCGGTATCGTCCATGATCAGACGTTATCCGGCCGGGCGCTCCGCCGCAGTGGCGCCCGCCACACCCCAGCCCGGGATCTGGAAGCGCGCCGACAGCGAGCCGGGCGCGACCTGCTCGCCGCAGGAGCGGCAGACGACCTCCGCGTCCAGTGTGTCGCCGCACGCGTGCTCGAACACCACCGGCGGCCGGTCGGCCAGGTGCCGGTCGCCCCACTGCCTGAGCAGGTGCAGCACGCCCTGCAACTCCGCCCCCGCCTCCGTCAGCCGGTACTCGTACCTGGGCGGGCGCTCGCTGTAGGCGACCTTCTCCAGCACTCCCGCCTCGACCAGGTGGCGCAGGCGCGCGGCCAGGATGTCGCGCGGCGCGCCGATGTTGCGGACCATCGCGTCGAACCGGCGCACGCCGAAGAACACCTCCCGCAGCACCAGCAGGGAGTACTTCTCGCCGATCACGCCGAGCGCGCCGGCGATGGAGCAGGGACGTGCGGTCGTCATGCCCACCAGGCTACGCGGAGTGCGTTGGATTTCCCAACGCACCCGGGCTACACTGAGTCCAGTTTTCCAACTGACACAGGAGGACGCCGTGCGCGACGCGGTCATCGTGCAAGCCGTGCGCACCCCGATCGGCAAGGGCAAGCCGGGAGGCGCGCTCGCCGGGGTCCACCCGGTGGAACTGCTCGCCCACACGCTGCGCGCCTTGATCGACCGCAGCGGCGTGGACCCGTCCCTCGTCGACGACGTGATCGGCGGCTGCGTCGACCAGGTCGGCGAGCAAGCCATGAACACCACCCGCTACGCCTGGCTGTCGGCCGACTTCCCCGACTCGGTGCCCGCCGTCACCGTGGACCGGCAGTGCGGCTCGTCGCAGCAGGCCGTCCACTTCGCCGCGCAGGGCGTCATCTCCGGCGCCTACGACGTGGCGATCGCCTGCGGCGTGGAGTCGATGAGCCGGGTGCCGATGTGGTCGAACGTGCCACCGGGCGCCGACCCGTTCGGGCCGGGTGTCGCCGCCCGCTTCCCTGGCGGGCTCGTCCCGCAGGGCATCAGCGCCGAGCTGATCGCCGCCAAGTGGTCGCTCACGCGCGAGCAGATGGACGCCTTCTCCGTCGGATCGCACGCCAAGGCCGCCGCCGCCGACCTCACCGACGAGATCGCGCCCATCGCCGGGCTCACCAGGGACGAGTCGATCCGTCCCGGCACCACCATGGAGATCCTCGCCGGGCTCAGGCCCGCCTTCGCCGACCCCGGCTACGCCGAGCGCTTCCCGCAGATCGACTGGTCGGTCACGGCCGGCAACGCCAGCCCCGTCAACGACGGCGCGGCGGCCCTGCTGATCACCAGCGGCGAGACCGCCGCCAGGCTGGGGCTGCACCCGCTGGCCCGGCTGCACAGCTTCGCGGTCACCGGCTCCGACCCGTTGCTCATGCTGACCGGCGTCATCCCGGCCACCGAGAAGGTGCTGCGCCGCGCCGGGCTGCGGCTCGACGACATCGATCTGTTCGAGGTCAACGAGGCCTTCGCCAGCGTGGTGCTCGCCTGGCAGCAGGAGACCGGCGCCGACCCCGCCAGGGTCAACGTGCACGGCGGCGCCATCGCGCTGGGTCACCCGCTCGGGGCCAGCGGCGCCCGGATCATGACGACCCTGGTGCACGCGATGCGCCGGCGCGGCGCCCGTTACGCCCTGCAGACCATGTGCGAGGCGGGGGGCCTCGCCAACGCCACCATCCTGGAGAGCATCCGATGAAGATCAACGGAAGTGTCGCGCTCGTCACCGGCGCCAACCGCGGCCTCGGGGCCGCCTGACCGCGCACCCGGCCCCCGCCCCCCCCGCGGGGGCCGGGGGGGGGGC
>NZ_JBEXUP010000201.1:0-12887 GCF_040614375.1 Nonomuraea sp. NPDC005983 | reverse complement strand
GGCTCGGGGTGGGGGTGGGGGTGGGGGGCGGGGCCTCGCCGCGACGCCGCAGGAGGAGGACTGCGGGGGTACCCGCGGCGGCGACGGCGCCGAGCGCGCCGAAGATCATGGCGCGGCGTGGCATCCGCCGCGTCCCTGTGGGCGTGGGTATCGAGCCGGTGGCGGGCAGTTCACTGGTCGCGACCTTCGCTCCGAGCGGCTGCGCGGGCCTGTACGGGGAGGTGGGCACGGTGAGCGGCAGCGGGCGGCCGCCCGGATCGGCGAGGTAATCGAGGATCGCCAACGTCGACGGCCGGGTCACCGGATCCTGGAAGAGGCACGCCTCGATCAGCCCGCGAAGGTCGCCGGTGATCCCGTCGAGATGCGGTCGGCCGTTGAGGATGCGGTGCACGATCGCGGGGATCGCCGCCGCATCGAACGGTCCCCGGCCAGTGGCGGCGAAGGCCAGCACGCAGCCCAGCGCGAACACGTCGGCGGCGGGTCCCACGCGCCCGCCGCGGACCTGCTCCGGCGCCATATACGCGTAGGTGCCGAAGACCGCGCCGTCGGACGTCAAGGATCTCACGTCGGCGACGCGGGCGATGCCGAAGTCGATGATGCGTGGGCCGTCCGGCGACATGATCACATTGCCGGGCTTCAGGTCCCGGTGCACCAGCCCGCACGCATGGATCGCTGCCAGGCCCTCCGCGAGCGCGGCGCCCAGCGACCGCACCGGACTCGGCGCGAGGGGGCCGCCTCGGATCACCTCGTCCCGCAGGGACAGGCCCGGGACGAACGCGGTCGCCATCCACGGCATCGCAGCCGTGGGATCGGCGGCGACGACCTGGGCGGTGTGGAAACCGCCGACGCGCGACGCCGCATCGACCTCGCGCACGAACCGTTCACGGAAGTCGGGGTCGGCGGCGTGCTCGGCGCGGATCAGCTTGACCGCGACCTCGCGTCCGCCGGGCGACTCGCCCAAGAACACCTCCCCCATCCCGCCCTGGCCGAGGCGCGCCTTCAGTCGGAACGGGCCGATCGTCGCGGGATCACCAGGGCGTAAGGAATCCACGCGTCACCTGCTCGTTGTTTGATCGTCCGCGACCGGGCCGCGTGCGCGCCGCTGAAGAGTCGGTGGGTTCACCGCCCACATCTCTGCCACCTTCTGCCGTGCCAGTTCGTCGAGGGCCGAGCGCCGTTCCGGATCCTCGACCCACGTGGCTTCGGCACAAAGAACTCGGGCGACCTCGTGGGCTCCACGTCCCGCACCACATACCGCATCGTCCCACCATAGACTCTGCGGTCTTCCTCGCGGCGGAAGATCGTCACGATGCCGGAGACGAAGACCTGCCTGGTGATGGGGTCCTTCGCGTGGATCACGCCACCAGATGGACATCGCCCTGCCCGGAAGCGGCACGCTGCTGTTCTTTATCGCAGCCGAGTGAGCTTGCTGGCTAACTAATATTCAGCCGGTTAATGCGAGTTCTGCCAGTACTACATCGGTAGATCTTCTCTCCCCTCCGGGACGGGATTTAAGACGCATGGATAAGCGAGTGGAATTCTGTGAGCGGGTCGTTAATTTTATCGCGAAGCGTCTCCTGGGAAAAGAGCGCTTCATCGCACAAGAGGCCCAGCTCTGTCTCGCCGAGGACGATCGCTGCGATGAGTGCCCGGCGGAGGATGGATCTGATCTGTGTGGCGGCTTCGGTCAGCTTGCGCGGGTGTGGGTCGCTGCCATGGGCGATCCTGTTGCGAACGTTGTAGGCGTCCTTCACGCAACGGAGTGTGCGCAGGCGATCGCCGTCATCCTCGCCGATAAGGATGGCGGCGCGTTGTGCCGTCCTGCGAGCGAGGTCTCCGGGGCTCTCATCACTAGAGAGCAGGTTCTCCAGTGACGTCATGTAGTTGAGCACAACCTGTGGTTCGTCGTCGGGGAACGTCACATCGGCGTGGTAGCCGACCTTGTCCGAGGTGTCTAGGAATCGCATTGCACTGCGCCGGATGCGGTCGTGGAGCTTCGTGCTGAGTTCCTGCTCGGTGAGTCGGGTAGTGATCTTCGTCAAGAAGCGGATCAGCTGCTCGCTGTGGCTGTTGTCCACGTGAAGCGGCCCGAGCAGCGGAACTTCGTGCTCATCGCCTGGTGATCCGGTGTACGTGTATGGGATCGAGGAGTACAGGCAGTCGACGGTCCGGCCGGGTTCCACTACATACTCGGCCACGATTCGGGCCGGCTCGTCCGACCACAGGTTGACCGCTAGGAGCGGCGCCCACGCTGACCTTGTCGACGGGCCGCGGGAGAGCAACCGCAAAGGCAAACCCCGCGCGGGTGCCAGCTCCGGGTCAGGGGCGGCCAGGACGACATGCCATCCTGACTCCAACAACGGATCCCACGCCTGGGTGGCCGCGTGGTCCGCTGCGATCGGGACGGGCCGTTGGGCTCTCCACTCGTCTGCGCCGGGTCGCGAAAGCCTCCATCCGCCGAGGTCGATCGGACTTGGTAGCTCCCAGTCGATGTTGATAACGAAGTATCGCCATAGGACTTCGGGCGGCCCGGCCAGGTACGCGGCGAGCTGCCCGGCCAGAGCCTCGGCGTTGAACTCGTGGTTGGACCTGAGCAGGGCGGCGACCCCGAGCCGGAATAGCGCATCGCCCTGCAACGCCCGGCCCGCCTGTCGATCGCCGCGCTCGCCGTCCAAATACCTGTTGGCCCGAGCGGCCGCGTCCGCCGCCCGGCGTACGGCGTCACCTGCCGGCGACTCGGCGATTGCATCGGCGGTTTCCCGGTCGGTCAGATCGGCATGTTCGCCGACCCGCAGTCGTGCATCGGAGATGAGGTCGACCAGCGCCGCCACCAGCTCCAGATGTTCGGGGGTCACAGCGACAACGCTAGCCCTACCCGCGACGCCGCACACAGCGAAGACCTGCACCCACCGGGCCGTCGTCTATGGCACCGTCCGCTCTCAGATGCCCTGCGGCGCTCATCGCAGGCCCCAACAACAGCGTGGTTTGAACCGCCCCGACTTTGATGGAGACCTCAACGGTTGATTCCGACGGGTTCGTTGGGCTGGTGTTGAGCGTAGTAGAGGGCTTCGAACTCCTCTGGTGGCAGGTGACCGATCGCTGAGTGCAGGCGGGTGGCGTTGAACCAGTCGACCCACTCGGCGGTGGCCAACTCGACGTCGGCCAGGCTGCGCCAGGGCCCTCGCGGTTTGATCAGTTCGGTCTTGTACAGGCCGATTTGTGACTCCATCAGGGCGTTGTCGAGCGCGTCGCCGACGGTGCCGATGGAGGCGTCGATCCCGGCCTCCAGCAGATGCGTGGTGAACCGGAATGACGTGTATTGACTACCGGCGTCGCTGTGGTGGATCAGCCCGGGTTCGACGGGTTAGCCTGTGCGTTGGCGTCGCCACAAGGCCATATCGAGTGCGTCGAGCACGAGCGTGGTGTGCTTGGTCAGTGAGGCGGCCCAGCCGACGATCGCTCGTGAGTAGACGTCGACGAAGGCCACGTAGACCACTCCGCACCAGGCGGATGCGTGGGTGAAGTCGGCGACCCAGGCGGCGTTCGGCCGGGCCGCGGTGAAATCGCGCTGCAGCCGGTCGGCAGCGCGCTCGTGCCCCGGATCGGGCATGGTGGTGCGCACCTTCCTGCCGCGTCGAGCGCCCTGCAGGCCGAGGATGCGCATGCGCCGCTCGACGGTGCAGCGGGCCACCTGATGCCCTTCGCGTTGCAGCTGGTGCCAGATCTTGCGGGCGCCGTAGGCGCCGTAGTTGGCGGTGTGGATGCGCTGGATGTGTTCATCCAGTTCGGCGTCGCGCATGGCCCGGGCTGAGGGCGGTCGGTTCTTGTCGGCGTAGTAGGTGCTGGTGGAGAGGGGGTAGCCGTGTTCGGTCAGGACACGGCAGATCGGCTCGACACCGAACACGTCGGCGTGCTGGTCGATGAAGGTCACGAGTGCGTGTGTGGCCGGTCGAGCTCGGCCGCGAAGAAAGCCGACGTGAGTTCACCATCAGCCGGCAACTGGTGGAGACCGAAGAGGGAGTGCTGGCGCTTCCGCCGAAGAGCATCGCCAGCCGACGCACCGTCGCTCTGGATAGCGAGACGCTTCGTCTTCTACAAGCAGGAACGGTTGCAAAGAAGGAAGTTGGGACCTGCCTGGCATGTGACCGGTCCGATCTTCTGCCATCCAACCGGCGGCGCCCTTCGCCCGGACTACCTCACCTACCGGTTCCACAAGCTCATCGTGGCCAGCAGGCTGCCTCCGATTCGGCTGCATGACCTCCGGCACGGCGCGGCGACACTGGCCCTGGCCTCAGGCGCCGACCTGAGAGTGGTGCAAGGCCTGCTAGGCCATACCAGCGTCGTGCTGACCGCCGACGTCTACACATCGGTGTTGCCGCAGCTCTACCACGATAGCGCCCGAGCCACTGCACAGATGGTCCTGCGAGCTGCCCGGAAGGCCGCGAAGAGGCTGCGCGAGGGCCGCAACGTGGAGGTGTGACTCACGCGTGTCTCACCGTGACTCACGATCAGATGACATGACTACAGATTCACAAGAAGCTGCAGGTCGGAGTGGTAGGGCGCCCGGGGCTCGAACCCGGAATCTACGGATTAAAAGCGAAGCCGTACTTGCGTGCGGCTCGTTCTGCTCGCACGCGTTGGCCTTTCATCTGCATCTGCGCGAACTGCGTGCTCACCCCATAGGCCGCCGCAACGCGCGCGTTGTCCCAGCCGTCGAAGGCCATGCTTTCGGCCGCGGCGAGCGGGATCAGCAGTTCGCCGGCCATGAAGGTGGCTTCCTTCTCCTGCTTCGCATCGAACTGCCGCTTGTGATCTTCTCCGAGGATCACGTTGTCAAAGGGATGCTCCAGCAGGAAATGGCCGAGCTCGTGCGCGATGTTGGACCGGCGCCGGACACGAGCGTGGGACTCGTTCTCGACGATGACGCGCGCCGTGCCCAGCGGAAGCAAGGCCGCCGACCATGCGGCCGAGTCGCCCATGGTGAAGTGGCCGAATGCCTCCGGGCTCACACCGTAGGCGAGTAGATCCCCGAGCCCGTAGATATCGATCCCGTGGGCGTCGGCCAGCGCGTATGGGTCGAGCGGATCAGTTGGGCTCAGACCGAGCGCTTGCCGTTCCTCGATCACGACCTCACGCATTTGAGGCTGCGTCCACCCACCACGGGCCATTCAGCTCTCCTGATCTTCTCGTTCGGCCCGAAACCGCCGAGCTGCGGCGGCGATGACCTCTTCGAGGTAGGCCACATCGTTCTCCGTGAGATCGCGACGTGCCCGCAGCAACGGGACGAGGGACGCCACGAGCTCCGGCTCCTCCTCGTCCGCCCGCATCGGGTCCACATAGAAGGACTCAGCTGGCATCCGTAGCCAGGTCGTCATCGCTGCGAATGCGGTGACGTCCGGTTTCAACCCGTTGGCCATGCGAGAGATCGTCGACGCCGAAACGCCGATCTCCTTGGCCAACTGCCGCCATGACAGGCCTTCCTTCGCGCGCGCAGCATCCAGGGCCGCGTGTAGCGCCTTGACGTTCACCCCAGGGCTCTCGCTCATCCCTGGTGCCCCTGACTTCTTACACCGCTCCACATGTCGCTCACCCCTGCTACAGTAGCAGTGCTCGAAAGTTCGAGCACTGGCCTACACTTGGCGCAGATGTGGGCTGGCCCGCCACGCGCCACAGGAGAAACCGATGTCTCAGGACGACCGCGGGCACACGCCCATCACCATCATTGTCAACGCTCGTTCCCACCCCTGGCTGGAGAAGGCCATCACCTTCGAGCAGGCCGTCGAGCTCGCCTACCCGGGCCAGCCGCCGACCGACCAGGACACCTTCACCGTCCGATACAGCCGCGGTCACGATGGTCACGGCACGGGCAGCCTGACCGCCGGCCACAGCGTGAACGTCAAGAACGGAATGGTCTTCGATGTCGTCCGCACCTCTCGTTCGTGACCCGGACCTGTCCCGCCTGCTCGACGACGGCTACGACGTCATGGTGCAGGCGGGACATCTGATCGTCCGGCACGTCCCCTACGTCACCGAAACTCGGACCGTGCAACACGGATTCCTGGCCTACCCGGTCACCGTCAGCGGCGACCGGGTCGTCTCCAACACCGACCACCGCATCTGGTTCGGGGGATCGGCGCCGTGCGACGAGCACGGCCGCAGGCTGCCAATGGCCAATCCCGAGGTCCGGACGATCGCCGACGGCGTGCAAGCGGACTTCATGCTGTCCTCCAAGCCAGGGCCGTCCGGCTACCCCGACCAGTACACGAAGGTCACCGCCTACACCCGGATGATCGCCGACCAGGCGCAGGCACTCGACCGAACGGTCACAGCCACGCCCGGCGCGGCCTGGCAGGAAGTCGAGGACGACTCGCCGTTCGTCTACCGCGACACCGCCACCTCGCGGGCCGGGCTCGCGACAGTCCACCGCCGCTTCCGCGGCCACCACATCGCGATCATCGGGCTCGGTGGCACCGGCGGCTACATCTTGGACCAGGTGGCCAAGACCGAGGTCGAGTCGATCCTGCTCATCGACGGAGACCACTTCGACAATCACAACGCCTTCCGGGCACCGGGCGCGGCACCCCTGGAAACGCTCCGCGAACGCCCGAACAAGGCCGCCTACTTCGCATCGCTCTACTCCCGTATGCACCGCGGCGTCACCGCCTACGAGCACTACCTCGACGGGGATAACCTTGATGCCCTGTCCGGGGCGACCTTCGTGTTCCTGGCCTCCGACGATGCGCTGAGCAAGCCGCCGATCATGGACTGGCTGGACGCCCGCGATGTGCCGTTCATCGACGTTGGCATGGGTGTCGAGGAGATCGACGGCAAACTCACGGGCCTGCTGAGGGTCTCCACCAGCCTGTCGGGACGTCGCGCTCAAACCCGCCGCAGGATCCCGGCCCCGGCTCCCGAACGCGACGACTATGGTCGCAACATCCAGACCGCGGACCTGAACGCGCTCAACGCGCTTCTCGCAGTCGGCCGGTGGAAACGCCACCTGGGCGTCTATGCCGACGTGACCGACGAGGCCTTCACGACCTACTCCTTGATCACTAACGAGATCGCCAATGAGGATCTTCCTTGACCGCCGTTGCATTCCTGCGCCCAGAGTTCGTCGAGAGCTTCCCGCCGGAGATGGTGCGCGGGGTGCTCTACATCTCGATCCCCTACGCGACCTGCGGACATCTGTGTGCCTGCGGTTGTGGGCAGGAGGTCGTTACCCCGCTGTCCCCAGCGCAGTGGGCGCTCACCTACAACGGCCAGAACGTCTCTCTGTGCCCCTCGATCGGAAGCTGGGGGCTGCCCTGCCGCTCCCACTACTGGATCAAGGAAGGCGCCGTACGGTGGAGCCGCCGCTACACCGCAGGCGAGATCGCGGACAACCGGGCACGCGACCGCAGGGACCTGCAGGAGCACCTCGACGAAAACGGCCCTAGCCTGATCGCTAGGCTGTATCGCCGTCTCAGGCCATGACCCGCGCGTAGAGAGGTCAGCCGGGTATGAGCTCGGGGCGTGGTGCAGGCATGTCGGCTTCGATCTGCCTGCCGTCGCCGGACTTCAACTCGGGGGCTGTTATTTCAAGCCCTCCCCGGAAGCCGTCGCCGAGCTGACCAGCCTGCGCGCGCCCGGTGACAGCGGGCGCCGAGCGATTGGGTGAGATGGCCGCGTCGGCGCTGCGGGTCACCACGGTCATCAGTTGGATCACGGTGATGGTCGCGCACCGCGATCCTCGGCGGCTACGTACCCGAGTCAACCACGTGGGGTTGGTGACCGTCAGGAAGACGGGGCCGCTCCTCCCTCCGGCGTGACCATCCCGGTGGCCGAGGTCCGAGAGATGGAGACGATCTCCACGCGCACGCCCATCCCCTCCAGAGCGGTCACCGCGTGCAGCAGCGAGACCTTCGCGAAGGCGAACAGGGAGTCCGGGGTCAGCTGCACTCCGTCCTTGAGCAGGATGCCGTAGACGAGGGTCAGCGACCTGAACGTCCTGTCCAGGGGGTGGCCGGGGGCGAGTTCGTCGACCTTGGCAAGGAACTTCTCCTGGGCCTCGGCATCGAAGCGCAAGGTTTCCATGGCGACCCGGCCCTGCGCGAAGAGGTGGTTCAGCTCGGCGGTCGCTTCGGCCTTCTTCACGCAAATGAACTGGCCGTCGGGCCCGAGCTCGTCGCAGATCTCGAGCCCGCCGCCGCGCAGACGTGCCGTGTGCACGGTGTCCTTATCGAGCAGCACGTATCCCTCCCGAGCGGCGACCTGCTGGTTGTACCAGCCCTCGTCGTTCTCTTTGGGTTTGCTGCCTTTGGGCCAGGGTGGCATCGTGACCGTGGTGGGACGGGCGAGGAGTTCGGCGATCCGCTGCTCGATGACGACGAGGTACTCCGCGCCGATCTCGTACCACCGCCGCTGCCAGTAGAAGTAGTGGCAGCTCCCCTCGGACACCTCGGCGGTGAGCCAGTGGTCGGCGGGGACCTTGCTGCTGATCAGCTCGTTTCCCTCGGTGTCGGCGAACATCTGGATGCGCCCGTCACGCAGGGCCCGCAGGCGGCTCCCCGGCTGTCGGTGCCGGACGGCTTCGATGAGCTGGTCGATCTCAAGCTCGGTGTGGTACTGAGAGCGGCCCCCGAGCGTCACCTTGAAGGACTCCGCGAAGTCGTACCGGTCCCGGCAGACGCTGGGCACGGCGAGTGCGAGGAGGGCAGGCTCGTCCCCGCCGAGCATGGCGTCGAGGCGCTCGTCGAGGCGCTGGACCTGCTCGGATTTTGGGAGGAGCGGCCGGACCTGGGCGATGAATTCGAACTCCGGCAGCGGGCTGGGCTGGGCACCCAGTGTCGGTGGGATCCGCTCGGCGGGCGGCTTGACCAGTGCTTGGACGGGTTTGCGATCAAGCCGGGCGCGCCTCGCCCGTCAAGCCTTCTTCCTCGCCCTTCTTTTGGGGTATCGCTCGGGTCTGGCCTTACGTTCCGACGTCGACCGACCGGCAGCCGACATCGCAAACCGGGATGTTTCGCCCCGCCGTCCGGCCGCCGATGTGGCCGGGCGCGTGCCGAAGAGCATGTGACGAGCATGAACTCGGCCACCTTCGCCTCGCAGAAAGCGGTCGAGAATCGAGAAATCGCACGTCAGGTGGGGTGTGAGGTGGTAGGGCGCCCGGGGCTCGAACCCGGAACCTACGGATTAAAAGTCCGCAGCTTTGTTCTCGCGTGTCAGAGTGTGCCGTGTTCTGTCGCGCGGGGTTCAGAAGTGCCATCGCAAATGCATCTAACCCGGACGTTCAGCGCAAAGTGCTGGTGGCGATTTGTCCGTGAATGTCATGGATTCGAAACCGTGTGCCGCTGTTGGTTGCTCGGTGCAGGTGTCGATGTGGTTTGACTAAAGGTTGACCTATCGCGCTGTCCTAACTCGGCCTTTCTGGCCGGTATTTCAATAAGTGACAGGGATGAGTTCGCGCGCCGGATTGGGGGATCCGATGGTGACGGTACGGTCCAGCCACTTCGCCGACTCTCGATGCTGTGCCTGCCGCGCCAGCGAAGGCCGCCGCCATGCGATCAGCGCGGGGCCCTCTGCGTGAGGCGAGCGTTTTCCGGCCGAGGCAGGCAACCGGATGCCCCGGGCTCGGCCGGAACGTGCGCCGGGGCAATGTGACCAGCGGATATCGCTTGACATGGGCGGTGAAGGTGGGCGTCGATGTCGACCGCCCCGGGCCAGCCGGTGGCCCCGCACGTCCCCGCTGCGGCCCCATAACGGGCCTGTACTGGCCGATGGGGCTGCCCTCCGGCCCGGGGCAGGCAATCCCACTCTGGGCCGCCGACGGCGACCCGCGCGGTGATGGGCCCGGTACGGCCGAGTGCCGCCGGTGGCGTCCAGCATCGGCCGTACCCCACGGGGGCGCTGGTATGGGGAGCGCCGCAGGAAGCGCGACGTCGAGCGGTCGGCGACGCGAGGTCAGCGAACGAGGGAAGGGCGCGACAGCGACGATGAACGGAACCACCTTCAAGACGTGTTCCTGCCGGGACGAGGCGACCGGCAAGAAACTGGGCAAGGCCTGCCCGAAGCTACGCCGCCCAGGCGGCGGGGAGTGGTGGAGCAGCACCCACGGCCGGTGGGCCTACCAACTCGAACTGCCCGCGCACGCCGACGGGCGACGGCGTAACCCGCTACGCCGTCGCGGCTTTGCCACGCTGGAGGAGGTCGAGGCGGAGCTGGAGCACGCCCGCGCGCTGCTGGCGCTGGATGAGGACCCGCACATCCAGCGGAAGGTCACCGAGCTGATGCTGTCCATGCTCAAGGACAGCAAGGCGCTGCCGCCGGTGGAGGAGGTGCGGCGCAAGGTCCGCACCCGCCAGGACCTTAACCCCACCGTCACCGTGGCGGAGTGGATGCAAGAGTTCCTGCGGCGTAAGCGGAAGATCGATGCCACCACGCGGCGCTCGAATGAGGCGCACATCCGCCTGTACTTCACCCCCTACCTCGGTGACATCCGGCTGGACCGGCTGCGGGTGTCCGATGTGGCGGGGATGTTCGATGCGATCGAGGAGTTCAACGACGTCATCGCCACCGAACGCGGCAGCGGCGACCCGATCCGCGTGGCAGCGGTCCGCTACCGGCGGCCGGTCGGGCCGGCCACCATGCACCGCATCCGCGCCACTCTGCGGCACGCGCTGAACATCGCAATCAAGCAGGATCGGTTGATCGACTTCAACCCGGCCGCGGTCGTCGAACTCCCCGACGCCGACCGCCCCAAGGCGCTGGTGTGGACCGATGAGCGGGTCGTCGACTGGAACCGCGACCTGCAAGACCGGCTCGATGTCGAGCAGCAGCGGCGCGGGGCCCGGCTCAGCCGCGCCAGCATGATCAACGTGTACGCGTCCGTGCCGCGTCCGTCGCCGGTGATGGTCTGGACGCCCTCCCACACCTACACCTTCCTCGCCCAGGCGGCCACCCACCGGCTGTCCGCGCTCTATCGGCTGATTGCCCTGCGTGGGCTGCGCCGAGGGGAAGCGGTCGGGCTGCGCTGGAAGGACGTCGACCTGGCCGCCGGGACGGTCGGGGTGCATCGGCAGATCACCCAGTTGGGCTGGGAGCCGGTGCAGGGCAGGCCGAAGACCGAAGCCAGCGACCGCACCATTGCCTTGGATGACGACACTGTCACCGCGCTGCGCGCATACCGCAAGCGCCAAGCCGCCGAACGGCTGGCCGCAGGCGAAGCCTGGACCAACAGCGGATTCGTCTTCACCGACGAGATCGGTCGGCCACTGCATCCACAACAGGTCAGCGACCACTTCTACCAACTGGCCTTCCAGGTGGGACTGCCGCCGGTACAGCTCCATGACCTCCGCCACGGCGCCGCCTCACTCATGCTGGCCGCCGGAGTCGATCTGAAGGTCGTGCAGGAGACCCTCGGCCACGTCTCCTCCACCTTCACCCGCGACACCTACACCAGCGTCTATCCCGAAGTGGCCCGCGCCGCCGCCGAATCCACCGCCGCCCTCGTCAACACCGCAGCCAGCAGCGCCCAGGCGGCCCGGCTGATCACCCTGCCGGGCCAAGCCGGAGACGCCACCACCTGAACCACCGAACCCAGGCAGGCCCGCCGATCCCCCGGCGGGCCTGCCTTTTGTCCTCAGCGGCTGTCGCGCAGGTGATGCAGCTGATCGATCCTGAGCCTGAGCGGTGAACGGGCCGAGCGGATCGCTGCGAGAAGCAGCGGATCTTTTATCTGCTGGTCACGAGCGGCCTGGTGGGCAAGAAGAGCCGCCTTGGACAAGGCTTGACCGCACATGAGACCAGCGCTGACCAGCGACGCCGTGCAGACCGTCTGGCTTGATCTTCTGGTGACCGTCGCTGGGGTCTGAACTGACGGTGGCCGCCTAAACGATCTACCGCGATACACGGTCCGTACACAAGAGCAACCGCCGAGCAACCAACCATGATCAACAACGTGTTCGAAGGCTGGCGAGAACCGAGAAACCCCAGGTCGAACGCGGTGTTGGAGAGTAGGGCGGGTGGGACTTGAACCCACGACCCACGGATTATGAGTGGATCGCTCTTATGATGCATCACTTGGCCACTGACCTGCTGATGGCCGGCTGGCTGCGATCGACGCTTCGTTGATCAATACGCGTATATTCCGGATCTTGCTCAAGGTCGCGTGCCACTCTGGTGGACATGGCGGGTAGTTCGGTGCGGCGGGTCCTTGCTGTCAAGCCAGAGGGTCCATGGTTGGTGATTGTCGACGGGGCTTGGACCGTCGAGTCACGTAATGCGGGGACGGATACTCCCTTCGAGAGATCAAGAATGTGGCTCTTGCCCCTGTTCGAGAGGCCGCGCGATGAGGTTGAGGGGCAGGCTAGAGAAGTGCTTGGTCCTGGTGATCCAAACCTTGCCGAGGCGTTCCGAGCGATTGTCCAGTGTGGCCTGACGGCGTGGTCGGACTATTGGGTCTCAGGGGCTCTGGCATGGATGATCGCTGAAGAGGTTGAGCTTTACGCCGAGCTACTCCGGGAGATCGCCCTCGGACGAGGGTCTCAAGTTACTCAGCACGCTGCGAAGCGGCTCCTAAAACAGAATGGCCTCTGGCCGACTGGCTATCGCCCGCCAACGTAACCAGTTTGGAAGATTTCAGCTCATGATCCCCTGACGTGCTCCGGCTCTGGTCAGATGCCATACGGCTCTGCCAGCGAGTCCCCGTGATTACCCCTTGATCACCGCCCTCTCGGGCACGCAACGGGCACGCGCACCCGGCTGGCGGCGGTTCACAGCGCGTGACAGATGCAAGACGCGCGAGGCGTCTGATGAGGGGCCATGGTGATTCCGGACAGCCGTCTTATGGGCGTAGCCTATGCGGCTGTTTGGATTGAAAGGGACTCGTTGAGTACTTCCAGAGGTGG
>NZ_JBEXUP010000200.1:0-12907 GCF_040614375.1 Nonomuraea sp. NPDC005983 | reverse complement strand
GGCCCGCCGGGCGTGGTCGCCGGGGTGGTGCGGGCGTGGTCGCGGGCCTGTTCGGCCACGTCGAGGGCGTCCAGGAGACCCGTCGCGGCGATGCCCGCGCCGGCCAGCGCGTTGAGCTGGGCCGCGGCGGGGCCGCCCTCGGCGTCGTCGAGCGCGGACTGGGCCGAGGCCACCTCGCGATCCGCCACCCCGAGCGCCTTCAGCGCCTCGTTGAGCCGGAGCCGCACGTCGCGGAGCTCCCGCTCCGCCGTGGGGACGTCGCGGCCGTCAGCGAAGCGGCGCGTCTCCTCCAGCGCCGGGATCCCCGCGCGCAGCTCGTCGGCCGAGTTCTCCGCCACCGCCCGGTCGGCCTCCAGCTTCGCCGCCCTCGCCTGGAGCACGGTCAGCTCCTTGCGGGCCTCCGCGACCCGGCGGCCCAGCGTGTCGTCCTTCAGCGTGGCGATCTCCGCCTTGACCGTGGCGATCGCCTCCGTCGCCGTCTCGCCCGCCGCCTGGTGCTGTTCCAGCTCGGCGGCGAGCTGCTCGTCCCTGTCGGCGGCGTCGGCCAGCTTGCGCGCCTGCCTTCCGCGCCAGCACCGCAACGCGTCCGCCAGCCGGACCCTGGCCTGGTCGCGCCGGTCGAACGTGGCCAGCAGCGCCCTCGACTCCGCCTCGAACTCCGCCAGCCGGTCACCCGCCTGGGCGGCGCGGACCCGCTTGGCGTGCTCGTCGCGCCGGGCCTCCCGCTCCTGCTCCAGCTCGGCGTCGAGCCCCGTCAGAGCGGCGATCGCCTCGAAGACCCGCTCGGGCGAGATCTCGTTGAGCGGCTGGGAGAGCAGGTTCGTGGCCACCTTGCTCCGGACCGACGTCGACAGGAACGACACGCACCGGACCCGGTCGCCGTACAGCACCTTGGTCAGGTCGCGAGCCACGACGTCCCGTCGCCCGGCGGACTTCGGCAGCGACGCCCAGATCTCGTCCGCCCGCGCCACCCGCTCGGCCTCGGACGAGGCGGACGCCAGATGCACTCCGGCCCGCCACCGGATCTCCAGGTGCGGCGCTTCCTGGTTCACCTTGAGCCACACGGTGACAGCCCCGCCCGATGTGTCGGGCACGTCGAAGAGCTCGCCGCCGTCCTCGGCTGTGAGGACGGCGACGCTGGAGACACCGGAGGCGGGGACGCCTGTCGCGGTGGGGGCGCCGTCGTTGGTCAGGGTGGCCGCGGCGGCCAGGGCCGGCGGTGCTTCGATGTCGTGGTGGGCGCCGGCGGGGCCGAAGACGCCCACGATGTAGCCGTGGTCGGCGCTGGCCCACTGGCGGCCGCCCGCGCCGCTGGCCAGCTCGGCGTTGAACAGCAGCTCCGAGACCGCCTTGGCGCCCGACGCGAACCGCCACTGCTCGTCGCCGAGCAACGCGGTGATCGACGCGATGAAGGACGACTTACCGGCGCCGTTGGAGTCCTTCGGCCCGGCGCCGGCGACGACGATGAGCGTGCCCGGGACGGTCGGCACCGGATGGGTCGAGAGCCGTGAGATGTTGACCGCCTGCACAGCGATCAGCACCCGGTCTCCGACGACGTTCTCCACCTGCGACACCTCTGCCCCCCGTAGCCCTTCGATCTTTCGTCACGCTCACCACCGGTCGCCCGCCGGCCGTGCTAGCCCGGTCTGCGGCGTTCATCACCGGGCCCCTCACCGGCCGCGTTCACTCGGCCGACCTTCGGGCTCGGACGGCGGCGGCCAGCGGAGTGTGCGGGCCCGCCGCCAGGATCAGCTCCTCCTGCAGGCGCCGCCGCGCCGCCTGGGTGAGCCGGTGGAACTGCGGGCCGGGCACGTACCCGCCCGCCTCCTCCCCGGCCTTCACCTGCGCGACCAGCCCGGCATGGCGCAGCACGCGCAGCGCCGACTCCAGCTCTCCGATCGGCACCTGTGTGTGGCGGCGCAGCTCGTCGACCGGCGTCGGGTGCGTCGACACCCACGTGTCCTCGGGCAGCAACCCTTCGGCTCGGGGAATCGCCACGGAGTGCACGAGCACCAGGGCGAGCACGGCCCGCTCGCTCTCCCCGAGGTCGTCTTCGGACGCCGGCGAGACGGTGAGAGGGAGGGCGGGGCCGCTGCCGCCTCGGGGGGCGTGGGCACGGGCCGCCACCTCGTCGTCGTAGCCCGAAGTCCAGCGTTCCCGGTACTGGACGAGCGTGCGCCCCCGCCTGGCCAGCATCTCGCCGAGAGTGTGGCGGAGCGCCGGATCGCGGAGAGCGCCGAAGCGAGCCTCTTGCACCGGCTCGGCAGCGTGCTCCACCGCCATGAACGCCGCGACCAGCTCGGCGCGACGCCGCTCGTCGTAGCCGCTCAGGAGATCGTCGAACTCCGGCGTGCCACCCTCAACCCGCCCGCCGAGCCCGGGAGGGGCCGGCGGGGTAGCCGAATTCGGCGGGCGGCCCGCGTCGGTCGCCCGCGACGGCCGGCCGTCGGCACCAGTCGCGTGCGACGCGGGACGATCCGCGTCAGCCGCGCGCGATGCCGAAGGATCCGCGTCAGCCGCGTGCGATGCCGAAGGATCCGCGTCAGCTCCCGGTGCAGGCGAGCCGCCCCCGGTCGCCGTTGGTGTGGGGGAGTCGGCCGGTGCCCCAGTGGGGGAGACCGGGGTGGGAGTGGGGTGGGCGGCGGCGACGATGTCGGCGTCGGCCACCACCGTGAGCTCGGGCCGTTGCGGTTCCGGCAGGCGGCGGACCAGCTCCTTCAGCTGGTTGTGCGATTCGACGGGCCACAGGGCGCAGCGCGGGCCGAGGGTCACCAGGCCGTCGGTCATGACGATCCAGGCCGAGTCGTGCAGGCGCCGGAGCGCGCCGATCGCCCAGTTGCGCAT
Organism: Nonomuraea sp. NPDC005983; assembly: GCF_040614375.1. Taxonomy (NCBI): domain Bacteria; kingdom Bacillati; phylum Actinomycetota; class Actinomycetes; order Streptosporangiales; family Streptosporangiaceae; genus Nonomuraea; species Nonomuraea sp. NPDC005983. The sequence continues at coordinate 10,063 of NZ_JBEXUP010000200.1, read as the reverse complement.
CAGGTCGTCGGTGCGGCCGATCAGGGCCCGGTAGGTGTCGAGGACCAACTCGACGGGGGCGGGACGGCCCGGCCACGGGTCGGTCGACAGGTCGGCCCAGCAGCTCTTGAGGCAGGCGGCGAGGACTCGCCGCGTCTCGCCCGACCGCTCCACCGGGATCGCCGCCACCTGGTACTCCTCCAGGAGCGACGGTGTCACCCCGTCGGGCCACACCGGCACGGCCTGCCCCGTGGAGTCGGGCCGCGTCAGCCGGACCATCCCGGCGGGCGCGGATGCTCCGGCGGCCAGCCTGAGCGGCCCGCCCGAGCGGGCGCGCACGTGCGCCACGGCGTCGTCAGCCGGGGGCGCGGCGCGCCTGGGGGACGCCGCGCGGAGCGGGTCGGTCATGGGGTGCGCTCCAGGTAGCCGTGGGAGAGCCAGGCCGGTTCGCGGGCCGGGTCGACCGTGAGAGTGTCGGACCAGGTCAGGCGGTACGGAAGCTCGGGACGCAGGTCGATCGTCGTCAGGTCGGCGAGCAGGCGGCGAGCCGAGGGCCAGTCGGCGCCGAGCACGTCGGCCAGCGCCACCCTGGACTCCGCGCCAAGCAGCGACTCGGCCATCGAGGTCAGCCGTTCGACGGCGGCCGTCGGCGACGAGTCGAGGGACCCCTCAGGGCCGGGGTCGGGCAGCGCGGAGCGCGGGGGAGTGGGATGGGCGGGGGCCGGGCGCGGCGCCTCGTCGACCGCGCGGACGATGGCCGCCGGGTCGTGCCAGGGCGCCGGAGCGTCGAAGACGAAGCCGTCGAGCACCGCCGCCAGTCGCTCCCTGGACGCCGTCTGGGCGAAGGTGCGCCACGTCTCGGTGGGCAGCAGGGTGAGGTTGCGGGTGGTGCCCGCCGAATCGGCGAGCCGGCCCGCGGCCCGGCGGGAGGCGTCGCTGTAGGCGTAGATGGCCGCCCGCAGGTCGGTGCAGACGCGGTCGAGGTCGGGCCAGCGGGTCAGGATCGTGCCGTGCAGGCTCTGCGCCCGGCGCGCGATCTCTTCCGTGCCCCACAGCTTGGGCGCCTGCTCGCGCAGTTCCTCGATGGTGCCGGTGGTGAGCGTGATCAGCTCCAGCGCCCACAGCCGGAACGCGCGGGCCAGGTTGACGGCGCTGGCCCTGGCCTCCTCCATGGTGGTGCGCGGGTCGGCGACGTTGAGGTCTTCGAGCGCCAGCAGCCGGTGCATCTCGGACTGGCCGCCGTCGTCCATCATCCGCCTGATGAACATCAGGCCGACCACGCTGGTGAACGACGCGCGGTAGCGGAGCTGGTTGGGCTTGGGGAACACCTCGCGGATCGCGCCGAGCCCCTTGAGCACCCGCAGCCGGTTGTCGAACCGGTCGGCGGGGTGGGCGCGGCAGGCGAAGCGCATCTGCTCGTGCGTCAGCCACTCCTCGCCCGCCTCCGCGAACGCCGCGAACAGGGTCTCGGCGATGTCGACCAGGGCGGGATCGTCGACGACCGCCCCGCTGTCGCGGGCCAGCGCCGCGAACATGCGGCGGTACGTCGACAGGACCGCCTCCTCCGAAAGGGCGGCGTCGAGGGTCAGGGGCTCTTCTGGCACGCGCACTAAGGTACGGCTTCGCACCGACACTCTTGGAACCAACGCGACTACCAGCGAGTACTCATGCACGGGCGACTGCGCGCTTTCGTGATGTCTCCGCCGTCGCCTGTGCCTGCGCTGATCAGGACGGCTGATCGGGACGGCTGATCGGGACGGCTGCTCAGGATGCGGACCGGTACTGCTTGAGCGGCACGTGGTCGTCGACGACCTCGGCGAGGGAGTCGACCGCCTCGTCGGTCGGTGACTGGAAGAACCAGCGGGCCGCGGCCCGCCCGTGCCGCTGGTTGCGTTCGACGTAGTCACGCAGCTGCTGCTCGTACCGGGCGAACGCCGTCGTGTGGTCGGCGCACTCGGCGAGCTCGCCGGCCAGCACATAGGCGCCGATCAGGGCCTGGGAGGTGCCGCGTCCGGAGGTGGGCGCGGCACAGTACGCCGCGTCGCCGAGCAGCGCGACCCGGCCGGCGGACCAGCTGTCCATCAGCACCTGGCTGGAGGAGTCGAAGAAGAAGTCGTCGGCGGCGCGCATCGCCTCCAGCAGCCGGGGGACCTCCCAGCCGGCGTCGGTGAAGTGCTTGGCCACGATCTCCTCCTGCTGCGTCCGGTCGTGCCGGTCGTACGCGAGCTCCTCGGCGACGAACGACAGGCCGACTCGCAGCTCGCTGTTGCCGCGGGCGCTGAACGCCAGCGCGCTGCGGCCGGGCGTGTTGTACATCAGGCCCGCGTGGTCGAGGCCGAGGAGGTTGGTGGTGGTGAACAGCGCGCCGTAGATGCCGAGGTGGCGCAGGTACCGCGACTCGGGGCCGAAGGCGAGCCTGCGCACCGTCGAGTGCAGCCCGTCGGCGCCGACGACCAGGTCGAACGTGCGCGCCTCGCCGCGCTCGAAGCCGACCCGCACGCCCTCGGGGTGCTGGTCCAGCGTGGTGATGGTGTTGTCGAACAGGTACTCGGTGGTGTCACGGGTCGCCTCGTACAGGACCCGCGTGACGTCCGCCTTGAGCACCTCCAGCTCGCCGGAGATGGCCGCGGCGGGCAGCGTGGCGACGGCCGCGCCGCCGTCGTCGACCAGCGTCATCGCGCTCATCCGGGTCTGATGCCGGTGCATGTCGGCGAGCAGCCCCATACGGTCCAGGACGTCCAGGGCCGAGCCCCGGAAGTCGATCGCGGCGCCGCCGTCGCGAACGGCGGGCGCCCGCTCCACGATCGTCGGCTGATGGCCGTAGCGGTGCAGCCAGTAGGCCAGGGCGGGGCCGGCGACGCTGCCGCCGGAGATCAGGATCCGCATGGAAGGTCCTCTCGTCGGTGAACGGTGCCACCGTACGCAGAAATTGGGCAAATGCGCAATACGTGTGTCTTAGGCGTACGCACGCATCACGCACCGAGTAGGATCTCGTCCATGGGAAATCGCGAGGACCTGCTCGCCGGAGCCCGCCGTTGCCTGGAGGAGAAGGGCTGGGCCCGCACGACCGTCCGGGACATCTCGGCGGCGGCCGGCGGAGTCAGCATGGCGGCGATCGGCTACCACTTCGGCTCACGAGAGGAACTGCTCAACGCGGCCCTGCTCGAGGCGATGGCCGAATGGGGCGAGGAGATCGGCGCGGCCCTGGCCGCCGCGCACGACCCCGACGCGACACCGGCGCAGCGCTACGAGGCGCTGTGGTCGCAGATGATCAGCTCCATCGCCGAGCGTCGCACGCTGTGGCTGGCCAACCTGGAAGCCATGGTGCAGGCGGAGCACTCACCGCAGCTGCGCGAACAGCTCGTCGCGGGCCAGCGTGAGGGCCGGCGCGGCCTGACCGCCCAGCTCACGGGCGGCGACGAGGACGGCATCGCCGAGCACGACGTCCGCACCGTCGGCTCGGTGCACCTCGCGCTGCTGCTCGGGACGATGACGCAGTGGCTCAACGACCCGGAGTACGCGCCGTCCGGCGCCGACCTGCTCGACGGCCTGCGGGCGATCGTCGCCCACTTCGACGGGTGAGGCCGATACGCGGGCCGGGCGCTGCCGCACCTCTGGGATGATCCCGGTATGAGAAGCGTCGAGGCGCAGCTCCTGCACCGCCCGCCGGGGCTCGGGGCGGGGGAGGTCGTCCGCCACCTGCTCGCCCTGCAGGCGCAGGACGTGCCCGCCGCCCACCTCGCCTTCCGTGCCCGCTCCGCCACCCTCACCGTCGCCGACGTCGAGGACGCCTGGCGGGGGCGCGAGATCGTCCGCACCTGGGGGCCGCGCGGCACGTTGCACTTCGTCCACGCCGACGACCTGCCCTGGATGCACGCGCTCACCCGGCGCGAGACGAGCACCCTGCGCCGCCTCCGCGAGGAAGGCGTCACCGGCGACGACCTGCTCCCGCTGATCGACCGCGCCCTCGCCGGTCAGGGCCCGCTCACCAAGGCGGAGCTGGAGCAGCGGCTGGCGGGCAGGGCGCGTGGGCAGGGCGTCGTCCACCTGGTCGCGCTGGCCGCCTTCCACGGCCTGGCCGTCCTCGGGTCGCTTCGCGCGGGCAAGCCCACCTACGTGCACGCCGCCGACTGGCTGGGCGCGCCCGTGCGGCCCGAACCCGACAGGGAGCGCGCGCTGGCGGAGCTGGCCCTGCGCTACCGGCGCGCGCACCAGCCGTCCACCCCCGAGGACCTGGCCGCCTGGTCGGGCCTCTCCCTCGGGGAGGCCCGCGCCGGGTGGCGGCTGAGCGTCGACCCCGGCGCCCCCGCCGCCGACGGCTCCGTGGTGCGGTTGGCGCCCGCGTTCGACGAGTACCTGCTCGGCTGGCGCAGCAGAGACCCCATCGTGCCCGCCGGGCACGCCCGCGCGGTGTTCCCCGGCGGCGGCATCCTGCGTCCCGTTCTGCTGGTCGATGGCCAGGTGGCGGGCGTGTGGGCACGCAGGGGCGGCGACGTCACCGTGACCCCCTTCGGGGACCTGCCCCCGGGGCTGCTGGACGACGAGATCGCGGACGTCCGTCGCTTCCTCGGCCGGCCGCTTCCCAGTGAGAAACCAGAGCTTTAGAGGGGATTCATGAGGTATGCCCCGCCGACCACCGAGGCGGCGGCGACCAGCAGGAAGAAGAACACATAGAAGCCGCCGGGCAGGAACGTCAGCCTGGCGAGCTGGTCGGCGTCGGAGTCGCGGGCCTGCCGCCTGCGCCGCTTGCGCTGCAACTCGATGATCGGCCTGACCCCGCCGAACAGCAGGAACCAGACCGCCACCAGCGCCACGACCTGCTGCATCTTGCTCGGCGCGTACATCGACAGGGCGAACACGGCGCCGCCCGTCGCCAGCAGGATCAGCGCCCCGTACAGGTTGCGGATCAGCAGCAGCATGCACACCAGGAACAGCAGGACGGTCCAGATGAGCAGTGTGATGCGGCCCTGCTCGGTCAGCCAGGCCGCCGCCAGGCCGAGCAGCGAGGGCGCCAGGTACCCGGCGAGCGCGGTGAGCACCATGCCGGGGCCGGTGGGCCTGCCCCTGGTGACGGTCACGCCGGAGGTGTCGGAGTGCAGCCGGATGCCTTCCAGCTTGCGACGGGTGAGCAGCGCCATGAGCGCGTGCCCGCCCTCGTGGGCGATCGTGATCAGCCCCCTGGACAGATGCCAGGTCACGCCGAAGGAGACGATCGCGAGCGCGACGAGTGCCGAGACCACCACGACCCAGGGGTCGGGGTCAGGCTGAACCTTGATCAGGTGGGCCCACAGCTTGTCCATCGAGCAATGAGCCTATCCAGGTAAAGTCACGATTGTGCTCACAGAACATGATTCTGATACGGACACGCCCGGCTGGTGGGCGGAGCTCGGGCTGCCGGGCCTGATCGACCTGCACGTCCACTTCCTGCCCGAGCGGATGGAGCGCCGGGTCTGGCACCACTTCGACCACGGCGGGCCGCTGATGGGGGACGGCTGGAAGATCGAGTACCAGTGGCCGGTCGACGAGCGGCTGGCCCGGCTGCGCGAGCTGGGCGTGCGGACCTTCCCCGCCCTCGCCTACGCGCACCGGCCGGACATGGCCGCCGACCTCAACGCCTGGACCCTGGACTTCGCCCGCCGTACACCTGGATGTCTCCCGTCGGCGACCTTCTACCCCGAGCCTGGAGTGGTGGACTACGTCCGGCAGGCGCTGACCGACGGAGCCAGGATCTTCAAGGTGCACCTTCAGGTGGGCGGTTTCGACCCCCGGCTGGAGGAACTCGACGCCGTCTGGGGCATGCTGGCCGACTCCGGCGTGCCGGTCGTCGTCCACGCCAGCTCGGTGCCGGTGCCCGGGGGCTGTGTCGGCCCCGAGCCGATCGGTGAGGTGCTGCGCAGGCACCCCCGCCTGCGCCTGGTGATCGCGCACCTGGGCATGCCGGAGTACGAGCCGTTCTTCGCGCTGGCCCAGCGGTACGAGCGCGTCGCCCTCGACACCACGATGGCCTTCACCGACTTCTCGCAGACCCGAATGCCGTTTCCCGACATGTTGCGACCCGCCCTGCTTGATCTCGGTCTCGCGGGGAAGGTGGTGCTCGGCAGCGACTTCCCGACCATCCCCTACCCGTACGCACACCAGCTCCGCGCGCTCGACCGGCTCGATCTGGGCGACGACTGGTTGAGGGCCGTCTGCTGGGGCAACGGCCAGACCATGATCTGATAGACCAGTGAACGAACGGCACGTAGCGCTCATCAACGACTTTTTCGACGCCCTGGGCCGGGCGGACTTCGCCGCGATGGAACGCTGCTACCACCCGGACGTGAGCTTCGGCGACCCCATCTTCCAGGAGGTGGAGGGCCGCGACCGGGTGATGGCGATGTGGCGGCTCCAGCTGGGGGTGCGCGAGGGCCTCAGGTCCGAGTACCGTGACGTGACAGCCGACGACTTCACCGGCACCGCCCACTGCACGTCCCGCTACACCTTCTCCAGCACCGGACGCCAGGTCGCCGACGAGGTCGACGCGCTGTTCAGGTTCGACGGCGGCCTGATCGTCAGGCACCGCGACGACTTCGACTTCGAACGCTGGTCCAGGCGGGCGCTCGGCAGACCCCACGGCGTGCTGTTCGGCTGGACCCCGATGTGGCGCAAGACGATCCGGGACAGGGCGGCCCGGCAACTGGACAACCTCCACAGGGCATAGAGGAGGGCGGAGTGGCATGGCACGGATGAAGGGCTTCAGGCGCGACGGCGGCTCTCGCGAGAAGGCGCCCGAACTGTCGATGGACCCGCGCGCCCCCGAAGAGCCGCCGTACCAGCCGACCGTCATCGACAACGCGATCTACCAGGACGGCGAGCGCGTCGACAATCCGGGCTCGCTCGCCGACGCCTTCGAACGGCTCAAGCAGACGCCGGGCAGCATGGCCTGGATCGGGCTCTACCGGCCGAAGGAGTGGGAGCTCGGCAAGCTAGCCGAGGAGTTCGAGCTGCACGAACTGGCGCTCGAGGACGCGATCGTCGGCTCGCAGCGTCCCAAGGCCGACCGGTACGGCGACACGCTGTTCGTCGTGCTGCGCGCCGCCCGCTACCTCGACGACGTCGAGGAGGTCGCCTTCGGCGAGCTGCACGTCTTCGTCGGCCCCGACTTCGTGATCACCGTGCGGCACGCCGAGGCTCCCGACCTGCAGAGCGTGCGCAGGCGCATGGAGTCCGACCCCGAGCTGCTGCGGCAGGGCCCGCAGGCCGTGCTGTACGCGATCCTCGACGCCGTGGTCGACGGGTACGCCCCCGTCGTGGCCGGGCTGCAGAAGGACATCGAGGAGATCGAGGCCCAGGTGTTCGGCGGCGACCCGACGGTCTCGCGCCGCGTCTACGAGTTGTCGGGCGAGGTCATCGAGTTCCAGCGGGCCACCGCGCCGCTGGTGCGGATGATCGACGGGTTCATCGCCGGGGCCGCCAAGTACGGCGTCAACGACGAGCTGCAGAGCTACCTGCGGGACGTGGCCGACCACGCGATCACCGTGTTGGAGCGGGTGGCCTCCTTCCGCCAGCTGCTCCAGGACATCCTCCTGGTCAACTCGACGATGGTGACCCAGCAGCAGAACGCCGAGATGGCCAGGATGACCGAGGTCAGCATCCGGCAGGGGGAGGAGGTCAAGAAGATCTCCGCCTGGGCGGCCATCCTGTTCGCCCCGACGCTGGTCGGCACCATCTACGGGATGAACTTCGACTTCATGCCCGAGACGCACTGGGCGCTCGGCTACCCGTTCGCCATCATGCTGATGGCCGCCGTCTGCCTCGTCCTCTACATGGTCTTCAAACGCCGCGACTGGCTCTGACGCACGTCATCCTGTCCGGCTCCGAGTTCGTCGCCGCGGCGAAAGCATTCTGCTGACCGGCGGAGCCAGCCGGGTCAGTCCTCCAGCTTGGACGTCACCTTGTCCGGGGCCGGAGCCTTGATGGACACCTTGCGGCCCCACCCGGTGAAGCGGCTGTCGATGGAGAGCGTCTTGCCCTCCAGCTCCTCGACGTTGAACACCCCGTTCGCCGCGTACGAGCTGGTCACCCTGCTCACGAGACCGGAAGCGCCGATCGTGAGCGTGTACGACACCTCCGTCTTGTTGTTCCGGAACGGGAGCTGACGCCCTGACCCGGCACCAGCTTGGCCTTCGTCGCGCGAACCGGGTCCTGGGGCGCGGCCTGCGCGGGGGCGGCGGTCACCAGCAGGGCGCCACCGGCCACCACGGCCATGATCATGTTCTTCATTTCGGCGATCGTGCCGGAAGTGGATCACGAATCGGGCGTCGGCGCTGTGTCGCCTCGGGAACGATCCACAGGTCTACGGCGCCTGGCACAGCCGCGTCGCGCGCAGGGCGACCGGGCCGCCGGGGGTGTGCACGGTGACCAGGTCGCCGTCGGCCGAGACCTCGGGGTCCGCGCTGCCCGGCACGATCAGGGTGAGCAGGCGGGCCGCGTCCGGGGACTCCACGGTCAGCGTCTCCTCCGTGCGCAGGTACCCGGGCGAGACCCGGCCGGGCCGCGCCGTCTGACCGGCGACGGGCCGCGCCTGCGGGACCGCCAGCTGCAGGAGGCTCACCCGCCAGTCGCCGTCGCCGAGCACCAGCACGCCGTCGCGCCGCGACACCAGCCGGAGGGACGGGTGGAAGTGCCACAGGCTGCGCATCGTGTGCCCGGCGGGCGCCTCGTCCAGCACCGCCATCAGGTCGGCCCCGTGGCTGACCAGCACCTCGCGGGTCCGGCGGACGCCGTAGGCGTCGTCGGCCAGCCGGAACGACTGCCGCGACGCTCCCATCGCGGAACCGGCCAGCCGGGTCGCCGTGCCCGGCCGGAACTCCGCGCCCGTCACGACGGGGACGTTGTGCGCCTCCGGCGAGCGGGTCCACTCCTGGTAGGCCGTCTTCTCGTAGGAGTGGAACCCGGCCTCCACCAGGATCGGACGGCCGTGCGCGTAGTAGGTGACGCCCAGGTGGTCCTCATGCCCGTGCAACCGCCGCCCGGGGCCGAACCGGATCGAGTAGTACGCGGACCGCGCGTCGCCCCAAGCGCTCCGGCCGAAGACGTAGCCGCCGTCGAACACCCGCACCAGGGGCCCGTCGCCGGACGGGAAGCCGGTGGGCCGCGTGTCGGCGGGGCTGTCACCGATCGGCACCAGGCGGCCGTCGGGCTGGGTGGCGTGGACGACGTACGTCTCGAGCGCGGCGCGCCGGGCGGCCAGCGAGGCGGGTACGTCGGCGCCGCTCGCCTCGATCGCCCGCAGGGCAGCCCCCAGCCGCCGGTGCACGTACAGCCCGTACCTCGGGGCCTGCTCGTGCAGCACTCCTTGTGCGTCGACGGCCAGCTCGGCCGAGCGGGTCATCCGCCGGATCGCCAGGTCCCGCCACCTGTCGCGGCCCAACCGGCAGCCGACCACCAGCAACGCGATGTCCTGGTCCAGCCCGTGGTTGTGGCCCTCCCGGTAGAGCGCGGGATCGGCGAGGACCGCGCCGTGCTCGGCGAGCCCGTCCCACAGGCGGGGGGTGCGCACGTGCGCGCTGAGGCAGACGAGGACGGGCGCGCGCAGCGCCACGGCGTGCTCGGACCACGCCCAGGGGCTGACGTCCCGGCCGCGTCGGGGGTTCGCGCGCAGCCAGTCGTCGGCCAGCGCGGCGGCCCGATCGAGGTGGTCCCGCCGCCCCGACCGCTCGTACTCGGCGACCAGCCGTCCCACCCAGCGCAGCGCGTGCAGGTTGAGCGCCCAGGAGCGGTTGCCGTGCGGGTTCTGCCGCCAGTCGATGTCCGCGTCCGTGCCGAGATCGACCGGCGGCAGGCCGGCGAACGTCACCCGCCCCTCCATCACCTCCGGCACGTTGATGGTGGGGAACTGGTCGGCGAGGCAGATCGCCCGGCCGTTCCGGACACGCCAGAACACGAGGTCGCTCCTGATTTCGGGCGCGCGAAACCCGCGCGCGGCGGAAAGGGCGTGCGCGGCAGGACCCGCGCGGCGGAAAGGACGTGCGCGGCAGGACCGCGCGGTGGAATCTGCGGACATGCGCGGCCGGACCCGCGCGGCGGCAGGCGTTGAAGCGCG
>NZ_JBEXUP010000199.1:0-13068 GCF_040614375.1 Nonomuraea sp. NPDC005983 | reverse complement strand
CCGTGCTCAAGCAGTACATCGAGCAGCAGAAACGACCTGTGTGAGTGAAGCTGCTGCCGACAAACCTGAAAGGTCAGGGCACGCTCGCGCCCTAGTACTCCAGTGACACTTCGCGATCTTCGGTCTTGAGGTGGCATGAAGACGGCCACCACGTGATCATTCGGAGTTTGTGAAGACAACCAAAGATCGCGTGATGGCCGTGGCCGACAGCGTAGACCCTGACGGCTGGATGGTCACCTTCAACGACCTGATGCACCGAGTCGCCGGACGTTTCGGCCGCGTAGAGCCGCGTCGTACAGCGAGCGCCTACGTCCGTGGCCTGCTGGCGAACCTGGAGCGCAAGAACTGCTGGAGTCTGGCCGAGCACGCGGGACCGGCTGGTCCGCAGGCCATGCAGCGGCTGTTGCGCACCGCCCGCTGGGACGCCGATGCGCTGCGCGATGACGTGCGAGGCTACGTCGTCGAACAGCTCGGCCCAGACGGCGTGCTGGTGGTGGACGAGACCGGGTTCCTCAAGAAGGGGACGGGCTCGGCCGGGGTCCAACGCCAATACAGCGGCACCGCCGGCCGGATCGAGAACTGCCAGGTCGGAGTGTTCCTCGCCTACGCCACCCCGGCCGGGCGGGCTCTGCTGGATCGGCGACTGTACCTGCCTGAGCACACCTGGCCGGCCGACCGGGATCGCTGCGCCACGGCCGGAGTGCCCGCACAAACCGTCTTCGCCACCAAGCCCACTCTGGCCGGGCAGATGATCAGCGCCGCGCTGGACGCCGGCCTATCAGCCCGCTGGGTGACCGGCGACGAGGTCTACGGCCAAGACCCCCGCCTACGCGCCCTGCTGCACCAACGCCGCATCGGCTACGTCCTGGCCATCGCCGGAAACCGCCGGGTCAACCTGGAGGGCATCGATCGTAACGCAGCCGACATCGCCGCCGAGGTGGCCCAACGACACTGGCACCACTACAGCGCAGGCCAGGGAGCCAAGGGACCGCGTTACTACCTGTGGGCTTGGGCCCGTATCGACGCCGACCAGGACGGTGGCTCACGCTGGCTGCTGATCCGCCGCAACCCGGTCACCGGCGAACTTGCCTACTATCGTTGCTACGCCCCAGCCCCGACCCCGCTGCCCACCCTGATCCGCATCGCCGGCATCCGCTGGACCATCGAGGAATCCTTCCAGGCCGCCAAGGGACAGGTTGGCCTCGACCACTATCAGGTGCGCAGTTGGACCGGCTGGCACCGGCACATCACCCTGGCGATGCTCGCCCTGGCTTTCCTGGCAGCCCTGGCCGCGGACCAACCCGACACTGACCAGCAGACCATCCCACTCACCGTGCCGGAAATCCGCCGTTTGCTGGCGTTGCTCACCCCTCCCCGGCCCCGCCCAGCCGAAGAGGTTCTGCGCTGGTCATGCTGGCGCCGCCGACACCAGGCCATCGCACGCCAGTGCCACTACCAGCGCAGATCCCAACCATGATCTCGAAATGTCACTGGAGTACTAGCGGGCACTCCCACGTGGGCCTTCACCCCCGGCGTAAACTCCGGAGCACTGGCCCACATTCTGGTAGACCGGATATTTGACCGGGTAGTTGCCGGGGAAGTCCGGCGAATTGATCACGCAGCGCTCGGCGAAGACGTTGCGGACGCCGCCCGACATCTCGCTGCCCACCGTGATGCCGCCCCAGCGTCCGGAGAAGAAGCAGTCCTGGACGACGATGTTCTCGCTGGGCACGCCCACCCTGCGGCCGTCGGCGTCACGCCCCGACTTGACCGCCACGCAGTCGTCGTTCGTGTTGAACCGGCAGCCGCGGATGTGCACGTAGGACGACGCCTCAGGGTCGCAGCCGTCGGTGTTGTACAGCGTGCTGACCACGGTGATGCCGCTCACGGTGACGTTGGTCGACAGGACCGGGTTGACCGTCCACATGGCCGGCTCGAGGATCGTGACGTCGCTGACCAGGATGTTCTGACATTTCACGAACTGGACCATGGCGGGGCGCAGGTAGTGACCCGCGCCGAACACACGCTGCTCCACCGGCACGCCGTCGTCTCCCATCTTGCGCAGGGCCCGCTGGTCGGCCCCCTGCGGGCCGCCGTTGGCGTACCAGCTCTCCCACGGCCCCTTCCTCGCCTGGCCGTCGAGCGTGCCGTTGCCGGTGACGGCGATGTCGCGCTGGCCGTAGGCGTAGATGAAGGGCGAGTAGTTGTAGCACTCGACGCCTTCCCAGCGGGTGAGGACGACCGGCAGGTACCACCACCACGAACGGGCGCGGCACCACACCGCGCCCGTTCATGTTCAGCCGTGGACCAGAACCCACTGCGACCAGGGGACTCCCCCGGCCGGGCGTACTCGCTCCGCACCCCTCAGCGGCGCGGGCCGACATATCGCTGTCAGAGGGTGAAGTCCCGGTCCAGGGGGAAGATCGGCCGGGTGAGGTTCTGGTACGGCAGGCGCTGCAGGTCCTGGTCGACGCCGCCGGGCGTGAGCGCGAGCATCCAGTCGGCGGCGGCCTCGAACAGCTCGGGCTCCAGATAGCCGATCTTGACGGTGACCACGTCGGTGTCGGCGACGTCCACGCCGAGGCGGCGGTAGGACTCCAGCAGCCGGTACTGCATGCGGCGCGAGGTCAGGAACACGCTCAGTCCGCCGACGCGGACGCTGGCCACCCGGCCGCCGTCGGGGTCGTCGGCCAGCGCCTCCAGTGTGCCCTCCAGCAGCAGCGGCCCCGGCTCGCGGGTGTCGATGCGGCCGCCCGCAGGCACGCTGACCGGCGAGCCGACCGGCAGGTGCCCGATGCGCGCCACGGCCTCGGGGTCGAACAGCGAGGCGAACACCGCGCGCACCGACCCGTCGCGGATCTGCGGCCTTTCCAGCATCCGCGCCAGCGCATAGGTGACGTCGTCGGCGCCGCCGGCTCCGGGGTTGTCGCCGGAGTCGCTGATGAAGTACGGCCGGGCCGCGCCGTCCTTCAGCGCCGCGTCCAGGCATTCGTCCATCGAGCCCGTGGGCGCCACGAACGCGAAGTCCTCGCGCGCCTGCCAGAACGCCTGGCCGAGCTCGCGCGCGGCCTGGTCGGTGGCGGCGGCGTCGGTGCCGGTGGCCACGACCGCGCCCATGCAGCGCGGCTCGTCGGCCCAGGCGAAGCCGATCCAGATGGCCGCGTCGATCACGCCCGGCCGGGCCTCGATGGCGGGGATGCGGGCGTACAGGCTCTTGGCGGGTTCGATGCGGGTGCTGGTCATCTCGCCGGGCAGCAGGATCGGTACGTGTACCAGCCTCTTGTGCGGCCGCTCGCCGTGGCGCAGCGCGTCGATGAGGTTGCGGGCGGCGCGCTCGCGGGTCTCCCATACGTCCACGTGCGGCGCGGTGCGGTAGCAGGTCAGCAGGTCGCAGCCGTCGAACAGGGTGCGGGAGACGTTGCCGTGCAGGTCCATCGCCGTCGACACCAGCGGCTCGGGCCCGATCACCTGGCGGATGGCGGTGATCAGGTCGCCCTCGGCGTCCTGGCGGCCGACCACGCTCATCGCGCCGTGGATGTCCAGCAGCATCCCGTCGAAGGAGCCCTGCGCCAGGCCGTCGACGATCTCGGCCTTCCAGGCGTCGTAGACGGCCGCCTCAACGGCGCCGCCAGGCAAGGCGCGGGCGTGCACCAGCGGCACCCACTCCACCTCGGCCGCCCACGCCTCGTTCAGCCAGCCGTACCTGTCGAGCAGGGCCTGGCCACGGGTGACGTCGAAGTCGGCGGCGCCGCTCAGGTGCGGCGAGAAGGTGCTGGACTCGATGTGGACGCCGCCGATGGCGACGCGGAGGGGGCGGGGCACGATGACAGAGCTCCTTCAGGCGGTTGATGCGCGCACCAGCTGGCCGAGCCCGATCAGGGCCGCGTCCGGGCCGACCAGGCTGGCTTCGATGGACAGGGACTGGGTCAGCGACGGCAGGCAGCGTTCGTAGAGCATGCCCTTGGCGGCCGCCACGTAGACGTCGAGGCTCGACAGCGAGCCGCCGATGATGATGCTGTCGGGGTTGAGGAAGTTGACCAGGCCCGACAGCGCCACGCCCAGCAGGCGGCCCGCCTGGCGCACCAGGGTGACCACGGCCGGGTCGGCGTTCTCGGTGGCGATGACCACGTCGCGGGTGCTGGCCACGGCGAGGCCGCGCTCGGCCAGCTGGCGGACCAGCGCGGCGCCGCTGGCGACGGTCTCCAGGCAGCCGCGGCTGCCGCAGGAGCACTCGCGCTCGCCGCTGTCGGCCACCCGCACATGGGTGACGTCGCCGCTCAGGCCGCGCCCGCCGCGGTAGACCTGGCCGCCGGAGACCAGGCAGCCGCCGATGCCGGTGCCGGCCTTGACGTAGATCATGTCGCCGGCCTCGCGGCGGGCGGCGTGCTCACCGACCGCGGCGGCCTTGGCGTCGTTGTCGACGACCACGTCGACCTGGAAGCGGTCGCGCAGGTCGATCTGAACGTCGTAGCTGCTCCAGCCGGGCATGCGGGCCGGGCCGATGAGCCGGCCGTGCGGGAAGTCCACCGGCCCCGGCAGCGCCATACCGACGGCCAGCAGGCTCTGGCCGGGCGCCTTGGCGGCCCTGATGCGGTCGAAGGCCTCGCTCACTTCGTCGAAGATCTTGGCGGGGCCTGCTCCTATGTCGATGGCGGTCTCCTCGGCCGCCAGCAGCCGCCCGCTCGGCGAGCACAGCCCGACGCGGGCGTGGCTGGCGCCCAGCTCGGCCACGGCGTAGACGCCGCCCGCATCGCGCAGGCGCAGGATCTTGGGCCGGCGCCCGCCGGTGGAGCGGCCGACGCCCTCCTCCAGGACGGCGCCGTCCTCCAGCAGGCGGCGGACCACCGTGGACACCGTCGACGGGGCGACCTGCAGGATCTCCACCAAATCCGCGCGGGAGGTGGCCTTGCCGCTCGCCAGAAGGCTGAGCGCCTGCTCGCGCAGGTTGGCGGGATCCGACATGCCTCTCCTCCCGGATGAGCCCGGTGCAGGAGCCCATCATCGAGCACGACGAAGATCATCGAAAGATGTCTCGACCGCGGACTCTATACCGAACTAAGTCCAGTGAACAAAGTGGATTTTTCGGATTGACTTCCTGCAAACCCATCTATACATTCTCCCGCTGAGCGGCCCCCAGAAGGGCACGCGCACGTTCGACGAGGAGAACCATGGGGACGAGAATCCGCATCGTGAGCGGCCTGGCCGCCCTCGGGCTCGGCCTGACCGCCTGCAGCGGCGGCGCCGGTAGCAGTTCGCAACAAGGCGGCGCCCAAGGCAAGGACACCGTCACGGTGGCCTTCCGTACGCCCAACTGGATCCTGCCGATCTCGGCCCCCGGTTTCACCCAGGGCGAGAACGAGATCTTCTCCACCGCCCTGTACCGCAGGCTGTACGCCTACAAGCTCGATGGCGCCAGTGCCGACAACATCGACACCGAGCGCTCGCTGGCCCAGCCGCCGGCCGTCAGCGACGGCGGCAAGACGCTGACCATCACGCTCAAGGACAACACCTGGTCCGACGGCAAGCCCATCACCACCAAGGACATCCAGTTCTGGTGGGACCTGGTCACCGCCAACAAGGACAAGTGGGCCTCCTACAAGCCCGGCGGGTTCCCCGACAACATCGCCGAGTTCAAGGTCAAGGACGACAAGACCTTCTCCTTCACCACCAAGAAGGCCTACAACACCGCCTGGTTCGCCGACAACCAGCTCAACCGCATCGTCCCGATCCCCCAGCACGCCTGGGACAAGGGCGACGCCAAGCAGACCTTCACCGAGCTGACCGACGCCGCCAAGGACCCCAAGTCCTACGCCACCAACCCGCTGTGGAAGACCAACAGCGGGCCGTGGAAGCTGGCCAGTTACGTCCCCAACGGCGAGGTCGTCCTGGCCAAGCAGGACACCTACTCCGGCAGCGACAAGCCCAAGCTGAACAAGATCGTGCTGCGGCCGTTCACCGGCGACGACGCCGAGTTCAACGTGCTGCGCGCCGGCCAGATCGACTACGGCTACATCCCGCCGGCCAACCTGTCGCAGAAGGCGTACCTGGAGTCCAAGGACTACAAGATCTCCCCCTGGTACGGGTGGTCGATCACCTACCTGCAGCTCAACTTCAACAACCCCAAGACCGGCGTGCTGTTCAAGCAGCCCTACCTGCGCCAGGCGCTGCAGATGGTCATCGACCAGCCGACCATCAGCAAGGTCATCTGGTCCGACATGGCCGCCCCCACCTGCGGCCCCGTGCCGGCCAAGCCCGGCGCCCCCGCCGGCCAGGGCTGTGCCTACGCCTTCGACCCGGCCAAGGCCAAGCAACTGCTGGAGGCCAACGGCTGGAAGGTCGTCCCCGACGGGCAGACCACCTGCCAGGACGCCGCCAAGTGCGGTGACGGCATCGCCGCGGGCACGCCGCTGAGCTTCACCGTCACCAGCCAGTCCGGCTTCACCGCCACCTCCAAGATGTTCGCCGAGATCAAGTCGCAGATGGCCAAGCTCGGCATCGAGCTGGCCATCAAGGAGGTGCCCGACTCGGTCGCGGTCACCCCGGCCTGCAAGCCCTCCGACGCCAAGTGCTCGTGGGACATGTCCTTCTTCGGCTCCCAGGGCAGCTGGTACTACCCGGCCTTCGCCTCCGGCGAACGCCTGTTCCAGACCGGCGCCCCCGTCAACCTCGGCAGCTACTCCAACCCCGAGGCCGACAAGCTCATCGACAACGCGCAGTTCTCCGCTGACGCCGGCGCCCTGCAGGAGTACAACGACTTCCTGGCCAAGGACCTGCCGGTGCTGTGGATGCCCAACCCCGTCTACCAGATCTCGGCCTACAAGTCAGGTCTGCAGGGCGTCGACCCGCAGGACCCGATGAACCTGATGTACTTCCAAGACTGGTCCTGGAAGAGCTGACCCGGTGGCCCGCTACCTCCTGATGCGCCTGGGCCAGGCCCTGGTCATCGTGATCCTGGTGACGCTGATCACGTTCGTGATCCTGCACTTCCTGCCAGGCGGCGCGGCGCGGGCCATCTTGGGCAAGGAAGCGACGCTGGAACAGATCGCCGCCTTCAACCACGAGATGGGATACGACCGGCCGCTGTGGGAACAGTACGCGCTGTACCTGCAGCGGCTGGTCCGCGGCGATCTGGGTTACTCCTTCCAGCTCAACCAGTCGGTGGCCGAGGCCATCGGCCAGCGCCTGCCCAAGACCATGCTGCTGTCGCTGGCCTCGACCCTGCTGGCGGTCGTGGTGGCCATCCCCCTGGGCGTGGTGCAGGCCGTACGCCGCAACAAGTGGCCCGACTACACCATCAACGCCGCCTCCCTGCTGGCCTACGCCACGCCGATCTTCTTCATGGGCCTCATGATGATCATCCTGTTCTCGCAGGTCTGGCCGATCCTGCCGCCCGAGGCGCCGCAGGGCTTCACCCTGGCCGAGGTGCTGGGCGATCCGGCCGGATTGGTGCTGCCCACTCTCACGCTGGCCATCCTCACCGTGGCGGTCTACTCCCGCTACGTGCGCTCGTCCATGGTCGACAACCTCAACGAGAACTACGTGCGCACCGCCCGCAGCAAGGGCCTGTCGGAGGGCCGGGTGATCGTCGGGCACACGCTGCGCAACGGCCTGTTCCCCGTCATCACCCTGCTCGGCATGTACCTGCCCGCGCTGTTCTCCGGTGCCCTGGTGGTCGAGCGGCTGTTCAACTACCCGGGCATGGGGCTGCTGTTCTGGCAGTCGGCGCTCAAGCGCGACTATCCGATCCTGCTCGGCGTCACGCTGCTGATCTCGGTGGCCACCGTGCTCGGCGCGCTGGTGGCCGACGTGCTCTACGCCGCGGTCGACCCGCGCGTGCGACTCAAGGCAGGCCGCTCATGACCACCACGACCTCCGTGCAGGAAGACGAGGCGCCGGTCCGCGCCATGTGGCGCCAGGGCCTGGAGGTGTTCTGCGAAAACCGGCTCGCCCTGGTCGGCGTGGCCATCTTCGCCCTGCTGGCCGCCTTCTCCTTCCTCGGCCCGATCTTCTACCACACCGACCAGGTGCACACCGACCTGGCCAAGGTCTTCCTGTCCCCCGGTACGGCAGGCCACCCGCTGGGCACCGACGGGGTCGGCTACGACCAGCTCGGCCGCCTGATGGTGGGCGGCCAGACCTCCATCGTGGTCGGCCTGGCCGCCGGACTGCTGGCCACCGTCGTCGGCACCGTGTGGGGCGCCATCGCCGGATTCGCCGGCGGCTGGGCGGACGCGGTCATGATGCGCGTGGTCGACGCCATGATGTCGATCCCGGCGTTGTTCCTGTTCATGCTCATGGCCTCGATCGTCACGCCGACCGTGCCGATGCTCATCGTCATCATCGGCGCCTTCGCCTGGCTCGGCCCGGCCCGCCTGGTCCGCGGCGAGGCGCTGACGCTGCGCACCCGCGAGTACGTCATGGCCATGCGCGGCATGGGCGGCACCGGCGGCCGCGCCGTACGCAGGCACATCATCCCCAACGCGATCGGCACCGTGACCGTCAACGCCACCTTCCAGATCGCCGACGCGATCCTGTACGTGGCCTACCTGTCCTTCCTGGGCTTGGGCGTGCCGCCGCCCGCGGCCAACTGGGGCGGCATGCTCTCCGACGGGCTGTCCGACACCTTCAGCGGCCACTGGTGGCTGCTGTATCCGCCGGGAATCGCCATCATCCTCATCGTGCTCGCCTTCAACTTCATCGGCGACGGGCTGAGGGACGTCTTCGAGGTCCGCCTCCGGCGGCGCTAGCAGGAGCGATACACATGAGCTTGTTGCGGCTTGTCGACCTCAGCACCGACATCGCGCTGCGGCGCGGCACCGTGCACGCCCTCGACCAGGTCAACCTGGAGGTACGGCAGGGCGAAACGCTCGGCATCGTGGGCGAGTCGGGCAGCGGCAAGACCATGACCGTACTGTCGATCATGGGGCTGCTGCCGCCCGGCGGCCAGGTCGTCGGTGGGCAGATCCTCTTCGACGGGCGCGACCTGCGCTCGCTGCCCGCCGAGGAGCTGCGCCGGGTGCGGGGCGTGGAGATGGGCATGGTCTTCCAGGACCCGCTCACCTCCCTCAACCCCACCATGCGCATCGGCGCCCAGGTCGCCGAACCCCTGCGTGTGCACCAGGGCCTGAGCAAGGCCGAGGCGCGCGAGCGGGCCATCGAGATCCTGCGTCGGGTCGGCATGCCCCGTCCCGACAAGATCGTCGACAACTACCCGCACCAGCTGTCGGGTGGCATGCGCCAGCGCGTGGTCATCGCCATGGCGCTCATCCGCTCCCCGCGCCTGCTCATCGCCGACGAGCCGACCACCGCACTGGACGTCACCACCCAGCGCCAGATCCTCGAGCTCATCGACGACCTGCGCGAGGAGTTCAAGATGGCGGTCATCCTGGTCACCCATGACCTCGGAGTGATCGCCAGCCGCGCCGACCGGGTCGCCGTCATGTACGCGGGGCGGGTGGTCGAGACCGCCACCACGGCCGAGTTGTTCCGCTCGCCGCGCCACCGCTACACCCAGGCGCTCATGAACGCGCTGCCGGAGTCGGCGACCGACGGGCGGCTCTACAGCATTCCCGGGCTGCCGCCGGACCTGTCACGGCCGCTGACCGGGTGCCGCTTCGCGCCGCGCTGCCGCTTCGCCACCGACGAATGCCGCACCACCGACGTCCGGCTCATCACCGACGTCGCCGCTGCCGCCGAGGCCCGCAGTACGGTCGATGCCGCGCAGGCGCACCAGTTCGCCTGTCTGCACCCCGTCACCGAGGCCGTCGCGATCGCCGGTTCGGCCGCGGCCCCTCGGGCCGTGACCGGCAAGGCCGACACGATCCTGTCGGTGCGGGAACTGGTCAAGGAGTACGAGGCCGGCGGTGACGGCTTCGGCAGGAGCCCTGGCCGGGTCTCGGCCGTGGCCGGGGTGTCCTTCGACGTCAAGGCCGGCGAGACGCTCGGCATCGTGGGTGAGTCCGGCTGCGGCAAGTCCACCGTCGGCCGCCTGGTCGCCGGGCTCGAGACGCCCACCGGCGGCCAGATCGTCATCGACGGCACCGACATCGCGGGCCTCGACCGGCGCGCCCGTCACAGCATGCACCGCCAGGTGCAGCTGATGTTCCAGGACAGCTACGCGGCCATGAACCCGCGCATGCGCATCGACGCCATCCTCGCAGAACCGCTGGAGATCCAGCAGGTCGGCGACTCCGCGGCCCGCCGCAACCGCATCAGCCAACTGCTTGACCAGGTCGGACTGTCAAGGCGGGCGCTGGAACGCTACCCGCACGAGTTCTCCGGCGGGCAGCTGCAGCGCATCGGGCTGGCCAGGTCGCTGGCGCTGGAACCGCGGCTCATCGTGGCCGACGAGCCGGTCAGCGCGCTGGACGTGTCCATCCAGGCGCAGGTGCTCAACCTCATGCGCGACCTGCAGACCGAGCTCGGCCTGTCGTACGTGTTCATCAGCCACGACCTGTCGGTGGTCGACTACATGGCCGACCGGATCGGCGTGATGTACCTCGGCAAGCTGGTCGAGGTCGGGCCCGCCCGTGAGGTGGTCCGCGCCGCGCGCCACCCTTACACCCAGGCGCTCATCGACGCCGTCCCCTCGCCGGACCCTTCGCACTCGCCCGGCCCGAGTACGGCCATCCGCGGCGAACTCCCCAGCGCCGTCAACCCGCCCACCGGCTGCCGCTTCCGCACCCGCTGCCCCCTGGCCCAGGACATCTGCGCCACGGAACCCCCGCTCCAGGGCGGCGCCCACCAGGTCGCCTGCCACTTCCCCCTCCGCCAGGAAAGCGTCGCCTGACCCACCGTCACGTGCCCGAGCCCGCCTCCGGCACGTGACGCACGGCGGTGATCAGGGCGTACTGACCGTCACAGCCAGTTCTCACGGGCGGCGTGCCAGGCCAGCTGCATTCTGTTCTGGGCGCCCGCCTGCTCCATCAGGTGGGTGATCCGGCGCTGGACGGTCCGCTGCGACACCTTCAGCTGCGTGGCGATCGACTTGTCAGGCACGCCCGCCACCAGCAGAGACAGCAGGTAGAGGTGGTCGGAGTCGAGCGGGCTGCCCGGCGTGGTGTGGCTGACGGGGGTGGCCCGCTCCCAGAGGCTCTCGAACAGCGCCTTGAGCGCGTCCAGCAGGCTGCTCGGCCTGATCAGCGCCGCGGTGAGCTGGGTCAGCCCGCCGGTGTGCTGGATCAGCGGGAGTATGCCCAGCTCGCCGTCGGCGATGATCATCCGGACCGGCAAGGCGGGCAGGGCACGCGCCTGCTCACCCAGCTTGATCCCGTCGGCGAGGTTGACCAGCATGCCCGGCTCCTCGAGCAGGGCGCGTTCGTACAGGACGCGGAAGCCCACCCCGCGGCGAAGCGCGGCCAGCTCCTCGATGTTCTCCTGTGAGGTCATCGCCACGTGCCCGGCCCGGCAGAGGCTGACGACCTCGTGGCGGGCGTTGTCCTGCAGCAGGCGCAACTGCTCGCGCAGTGCCGTCCTGCTGGTGATCACCTCAATCAGCTGGGCGGCCTCACGGCGCCGCGAATGGGCCAGGTACTCCTCTGTGAGCTGCTCCACGGCCTGCCTGGCCCGGTCCACCTCCTCCTGCCGCCTGTGCAGCCGGGCCGCGAGCGCCACGTCGGGCGCGACGGCGGTGAACCTGTCGGGCTCTCCTGGGACGGCTCGCGCCAGGCCCATGGCGAGCAGGGAGCCGAGCGCCCGCCGCGCCGTTTCGCTCTCGATGCCGAGCTCTTCTGCCAGCTCGGCGGGCTCGACCCCGGCGGTTCTGACCAGGAGCCGGTAGGCGGCCTCCTCCTCGGCGCTCAGCCCGGCGGCGCTCAGCACGTCATCCGGGAGACCCTGTCGAGGATCTCCGCCGTGATCGGGGCCGAGGTGGCGAACGTTCGCCCACGGTTCTCGCCGGCCTGGCCGAACAGTGTGCCGTCGCTGACCGGCACCCTGGGCTCGTACTCCAGGCGCTCGGCCGGCGTCGCGGGGACGTGCGGGCAGGCGAGGGGGTGGTTCACCTGGCCATTGTAGGGAGATCGGTGCCGGTCCAGAATGCAGCGTCCCGACGCGGACACGGGCATCGGCGCGCAGGAGGAGATGCCGCCTGGTAGGGCTGCGCGACGAAGACGGCGCCGCTCTTGGTGAGCCGGCACGAATCGGGGCGGCCGCGCCGTGGCATACGGTCGCGGTGACACCCGAGCACCTACCGGAGGACCGTTGATCGCGATCAGGGAGCTGCGCGAGATCGCGGAGTTCGAGCACGTCCTCGCGCTGTTCGAGGACATCTGGCACTTCGGGCCGGACGGCCGCCCGGTCACGGTCGAGCTGATGCGGGCGCTGTCGCACGCGGGCAACTACGTGGCGGGCGCCTTCGACGGCGGCAGGCTGGTCGGCGGGTCGGTGGCCTTTCTCGCGGCGGACGCCACGCTGCACTCGCACGTCACCGGGGTCGCCACCGGGCGCGGCATCGGCTTCGCGCTCAAGCTGCACCAGCGTGAGTGGGCGCTGAAACGGGGGCTGAAGCGCGTCACGTGGACCTACGACCCGCTGGTGCGCCGCAACGCGCACTTCAACCTGGCCAAGCTGGGGGCCCGGCCGCGCGATTACCTGCCCGCCTTCTACGGGGTCATGGACGACGCGATCAACCAGGGCGACGAGTCCGACCGGTTGCTCACCGTCTGGACGCTGTCCGCGCCGCACGTGAAGGCCCGGGTGCGGCGGGAGCCGCCTGCCGGCCGGGTGCCCGCGGGCGCGGTGGTGATGCTGGAGGACGAGGGCGGGCGGCCGTCTGTCAGGCCCGCGGACGGTGAGACCGTGCTCGTGGCCGTGCCCGAGGACATCGAGGCGTCGCGCAGGTCGGATCCGGGAGCGGCCAAGGCGTGGCGGCACGCCGTGCGGGAGGTCCTGGGCGGGCTGCTGGACGAGGGCCGCACCGTCACGGGATTCCATCAAAAGAGGTATTACATTGTCGAAAAGCGCACCTTGGAGGCAGCGTGAAGATCACCGGAGTTGAGCTGCGCCGGATCGCGATGCCCCTGGTGGCGCCGTTCCGTACCTCGTTCGGCACGGAGACGGCCCGCGACG
>NZ_JBEXUP010000198.1:0-13132 GCF_040614375.1 Nonomuraea sp. NPDC005983 | reverse complement strand
CCACGGCCGCGCCTGGGTATAACCGCTGGCGCGTCCGGGTGTGCGCATCATTCCGGCGGCGGGGCGGCCGGATCTAGCGTTCCTCGCCATGACGGGAAAGTTGTTGGACGTCCCACGCCGAACGCTGGCGGGGATCTCAGCCCTGCTCGCGCTGGCCGCAGTGATCGTCCTGACCGCGATGACGGACAGCACGATGCAACCGCTCCCGGCGTCGGCGCCGAGCCGGGAGTTCAGTGCCGGGCGGGCCCTGGCCCACCTGGAGAAGTTCGCCACCGAGCCGCGCCCGATCGGCAGCCCGGCGAGCGAGCGGGCCAGGGCCTACCTGGCCGGGCAGCTGCGCGCGGCAGGGCTCGAAGTGGAGATCCAGCGCTCCACCGGGGCCTGGCCGGCGGCTGGGCTCGCGACCTTCGGCCAGGTGAACAACGTCGTGGCCACCCTGCCCGGCACCGACTCGACGGGCACGGTGCTGATCGCCGCACACTACGACTCGGCGTCCATGGGGCCAGGAGCGTCCGACGACGGCGCCGCGGTGGCCGCGATGGTGGAGACGGCACGCGCGCTGCGGGCGGGCGCGAGCCTGCGCAACGACGTGGTGCTGCTGATGTCGGACGGCGAGGAGGACGGCGTGCTCGGCGCCGGGGCGTTCGCCAGGGAACACCCGCTGGGCCGAAAGGGCGGCGTGCTGCTGAACTGGGAGGCCCGCGGCGTCGGCGGCCCCTCGCTGATGTTCCAGACCTCCAGGAACAACGCCGGGCTGGTCGAGACGTTCGTCAACGCCGTGCCGCATCCGCGAGGCGACTCCTCGATGGGTGAGCTGTACCGGCTGCTGCCGAACAACACCGACTTCACCCCGCTGACCAAGGCCGGGTTCACCGGCATGAACTTCGCCTACATCGAGGGTTCCTCGCACTACCACACCGCCGGCGACTCCATCGCCAACCTCGATCGTGGCAGCCTGCAACACCACGGCACGAACATGCTGGCGCTGGCCCGCGCCCTGGGCGACGCTGACCTGCCCGCGCTGACCTCCGACCACGACGCCACCTAGTTCCGGATCTTCGGCACCATGGTCACGTATCCCGGCGCGCTGGTCTGGCCGCTGGCGGCGCTCGCCGTACTCGCGGTGGTGGGGCTGGCTCTGCTCGCGCGCAGGATGCGGCTGGTCAGCCTGCCGCGGCTGCTCGCCGCCGCCGTGTCGGCCGTCGTCCCGCTGGCGGCGTCGGCGGTCCTGGCTCAGGGGCTGTGGGAGCTGCTGGTCGGATGGCGGCCCGCGTACGACGGGATGGGCGGGCTGCTCCACCGTCCGCAGGGGTTCGAGGCGGCCGTCGCGGCCCTGTCCGTGCTGGCGCTGCTGGGCTGGTACCTGCTGCTGCGCCGCAGGCTCGGGCCCGCGGCGCTGGCGATCGGCGCGCTGGCCTGGCCGGCCGGGCTCGGCGTGCTGTGCGCCCAGGTCGCGCCCGGGGTGTCCTACGTGGTCGCGCTGCCCGCGCTGCTCTGCGCGCTCGGCGGGCTGGCCGCGCTCCTGCTTCCCGGGCCTGCCTGGGGACGGGTCGCCGCGGCGACGCTGGGCACGGTCCTGGCCGCGGCGCTGCTGCCCGCCCTGGCCAGGAACGCGTTCGACGGGATGGGGCTCGCGCTCGGCGGGGCGAGCGCGCTGGTGCTGGCGCTCTTCGGGCTGACGGCGCTGCCGATCGTGGAGCTGTGCCTGCCCGAGCCGGGCCGCCGGGCCGCGGTGGCGGTGCCCCTGACGGCCGCCGGGCTCGCGGTTGCGCTGGTCGGCTTCGGGCTGGCGGTGGACAGATTCGACGCCGGGCATCCGCGGCGCACGCACCTGGCGTACGTCCTGGACGCCGACACCGGGACGGCCCGGTGGGTCAGCGCCGACGCCGAGCCCGGCGAGTGGACCAGGCGCTACGTGTCCGGCCACGACGTCGCGGCGCTGCCCGCGGGTTACGCGCGCGGCACGCTGTGGACCGGCGCCGCGCCGGCGATCAGGACCGACGGCCCCCGGGTGTCCGTGCTGGCGCGCGGCGGCGGCACGATCAGGCTGCGCGTGAGCGCCGGGCGGGGTGCGCGCTCGGTGACGCTGCGGGTCGATCGGCCGATCATCGAGGCCACGGCGTCCACCGGCGGGACCGGCCCGGTGACGCTCCCCGTCACGGGCACGCGGGTCAACACCTGGCCCGCCGAGATCCGCTTCCGCGGGATTCCCGCCAGGGGAGCGCAGATCACGCTGCGCGTGCCCGGCGCGGACCGGATCCGCCTCACCGCGATCGGCGAGACGGACGGCCTGGGCGCGGTGCCCGGCTTCGTCCCCAGACCGCCCGGCCTGGTGGCGGCCACCCGCGAGGACGGCGACCTCGTCGCGGTCACCAGGACCTACCTCTTCGAACTCTGACGGTCCGGCTCCGTCCGGCCCGGTGACGACGGCCGGCGCTCTGGGATGCCGCACCGACGGCAACCCACGTGCGGGACGCGGCCTGGACGCCCGGAGTGAGAGCGGCGCCTGGTCAGAGCGGCCGCTGCCGGCGTCGTGCGCATGGATTGCTCCCGTGTGCGCGGTTTTGTTCGGCAGCGGGGACTTTACGAGCGCTTTGCGCACTGGCAGGGTGATCAACGCCACACGCCCACCCGCGCCCGACGGAGGTGAGCCCGCTGCGACGCCCCGGCCCCGCCATGCGGCTCCCTCGGTTCCGACCCGCCGACCAGGCACTTCCGGGCGGACGCCCCTGTCACCAGCAGGCCGCCCCCGCGGTCCCCGGGCAGATCCGCGGGCGCCTCGCCACAGGTCGTTCTCCTCCTCGTCATGTGGCGGCAGCTCGGCGCCGGTGTCGCCGTCACCGGGCCGAAAGGCTGACCCCCAATGCTTTACGGCAAATATCACTAAAGGGAGTTTTTCGTGCGTTTCCCCCTCCGTAGCACCCTCACCGTCGCGGCAGGCGTCGCCGTCGCGTCGTTAAGCGCGATACCGGCCGGCGCCACCTCGAGCCCCGTGGACGTCCAGCTGCTCTCCATCACCGACTTCCACGGCTACATCACTCCCCAGAACGACGCCGGCAACGGCACGATCAAGGACCCGCAGGGCAACACGCTCGTCGTGGGCGGCGCGCCCTACATCGTCACCCACCTGAACAACCTCAGGGCCGGTCACCGCAACACCATCACCTTCTCCGCCGGCGACAACTTCAGCGGCTGGCCCACCGAGGTCGCCTACCACGCCGACGAGCCGACCATCGAGTTCATGAACCGCGCCGGGATCGACTTCACCACGGTCGGCAACCACGAGCTCGACCGGTCGCTGGAGTTCCTGCGCGACCACATGGGCAGGGGCGAGTGCTTCGGCGAGGTCGGCGTCGACAGCTGCTTCACCGACTCCAGCGGGAAGAAGTTCAAGGGCGCCGACTTCGCGATCTCGACGGCGAACATCACCAGCAAGGGCTCCACCAGCCCGCTGCTCCCGCCGTACGTCATCCGGAGGTTCAACGGCGTGCCGGTCGGGTTCATCAACCTGACCACCCCGACCACCGTCGAGGGCTCGACCTCCTACCAGCCGTCGCTGGACAATCTGCCGCTCGTGGAGACCGCCAACCGCTACGCCGCCGAGCTCAAGCGCAAGGGCGTGCAGGCCATCGTGGCCAACGTGCACGAGGGCGGGACCGCAGGCGACGTCTACGACCGGTGCACCGATCCGCGGGGTCCCGTCGTCGACTTCGCGAAGGAGGCGACGCCGGACATCGACGTGATCGTGACCGGCCACTGGCACGCGTACTTCAACTGCTCGATTCCCGACCCCGCGGGCAACCCGCGGCCCGTCGTCGAGGCCGGCTACCACGGCAAGCTGATCAACGAGATCAACCTGAAGATCGACCGGAGCACCGGCGACGTGATCAGGTCGGCCACCACGTCGGTGAACCACCCCGTCACCCGGGACGTCACCCCCGACTCGGAGATGGTCAAGCTGGTCGACTACTGGAAGGCCAAGGGCGCAGAGACCTCCGCGCAGCCGGTCGGCACGATCACGGGCGACCTGACCAGGACGCGCGACGCCGACGGCGAGAGCACGCTGGGCAACGTGGTAGCCGACGCGGAGTACGCCGACTCCCAGCGCACCCCAGGCGGCGGCGCCGACCTGGCGATGGTCGCCGTGGCGCCGGTGAAGGGCTCCAACTCGCTGCGGGGTGACCTGAAGTTCGCCAAGGGCACCACCCCGGGCGACTCCGACGGCGCCGTGCTGTTCGGCGAGGCGTGGAACACCTGGGGCTACGCCAACCCGGTGCTCACCGTCACGGTCAAGGGCAGCCAGCTCGAGCAGGCGCTCGAGCAGCAGTGGCAGACCCAGCCCGACGGATCCGTCAAGTTCGCTCCGCTGGCCGTGTCCAAGAACGTGAAGTTCTCCTACGACGCCGGCAAGCCCGTCGGTGACCGGATCAAGCCGAAGCAGGTGCTGATCGACGGCCGGCCGCTCGACACCGGCAAGACCTACCGGCTCGCCGCCCTGGCCTACACGCTGATCGGCGCTGACGGTTACGCCGCCTTCGCCGGATACACCGACGCCGTCCGGGGCAACCGCGACTACGAGGCGTTCCGCGAGTATCTGCGCCAGGGCCCGGTGACGCCGCCGACGCTCGACCGCGCCACGGCGCTTCCCGCCGCCCAGTAGGACGCGCGTGGATCCCCCTCTCCTCAAGAGGGGGATCCATCACGCGACAGCAGCCCCGCCACCGCCACACCGGCCACCGTTACCGTGATCTTCGTCGTTCGCCTGGAGGGCTGGACACCGCTCGGCGGCGAGAGGTTCGGCTCATCCGGCGGCGTCCGGGCCGAACAGCGAAGTGCGCAGGGCGTCGATGGTCCAGTCGAGCGCCGGCGTCAGGCTTTCCGGGGCCGGCCAGCCGTTGATCACGGCGAGCAGGTGGAGGTACCGCTCTCTGCGCGGGTCGTTCGCGGTTTCCAGCCGGGTCAGCAGCCGGCGCCGGAGGTCGGCGTCGTCGGGGCGGCCGAGGGCGTGCGCGTACTGGGCCGTCACCGCCGCGACGACGGGCTCGGCCTCGGGTGAGGCCGGGTCGACGCCGGCTGCCAGGGCCGGGCGGGCCTGGTCGCGGACGGCCGCGACCGAGTCGGGGCGCAGGCGCGTGGTGTCGCGGAGGGCACGCTCGGCCGCGTGCTGCTCGGCCATCCGCCGCATGCCGGCGCGGAAGTCCGCGTCCTGGGACAACTCGGCCAGCTCCACCCACGCCTCGACCTGTTCGGCTTCGGGGTTGTCGGGCAGTTCGGGGGTCATCGACTGCCTGACCGCCGCGCCCTCGGGGGTGGCGTCCAGGCAGCCGAAGGCGGTGTCGAGAAAGTCGCCGATCAACCGTCGGCGCTCGTCCTCTGACAGCTTGGCCAGTTTGTGCATGAGATCCGTCTCCTCAGGGGTGGACCCGCGCCTGGCCACCACCGTCAACACCGCGCGCCGCAGGCGCAGCGTCCTGATCTGCACCACCAGCGCGTCGGCGTGCGCCGAGGCGACCTCGGCGAGCGAGATCTCCCGGTCCAGGACCTTCCGGATCGTGGGAAGGTCCAGTCCGAGGTCGCGCAGCGTCCGCACGAGGTCCAGGCGTGCGACGGCGTCGATGTCGTAGAGGCGGTAGCCGGACGGGCTTCTGCCGGTCGGCGGCACGATCCCGCGATCGGAGTAGAACCGGATGGCCTTGACCGTCAGCCCGGTGCGCCGGGCCAGGTCACCGATCGAGTAGAGCGTGTCGCCGTCCATGCCCTTACCCTGGCACCTCCCCCTGGAGGAGACTCAAGCCGGCGATGCGCGGTTCGCGGGCGGCGCGGCCCGTGGCGGCGTGGGCGGGCATCAGGTGCTCGCCCTGTGAATCGCGCGGGCTACGTCGTCGTCCCGGTCGGCGGGGACGGTGCGGAGGTCGAGCAGCAGGCGGCCGCGCTCGATCCTGCCGACGACCGGAGGGTCGCCGGTGCGCAGCGGCGCGGCGTACCGTTCGGGCAGGCTCACGGCGGCGCTCGGCAACGCCACTCCGGGCGCCCCGCCACCCCCCACAGCGGCCTCGCTCGGCACCGCCCGCGCGTCGACTCCGGCGCCGGCGAGCCGACCGGCGAGCGCCGCCGCGCGCTCGGAGAGCGTCGCGGGGTCGGCGTGCAGCGCCTGGCGGACGGGGACGGCGGGGCCGCGGAGCGTGGCCTCCAGCGCGGCCAGGGTCAGCTTGTCGACGCGCAGCGCGCGGGCCAGCGGGTGCCGTCTGCACCGTTCGACCAGGTCGCGACGGCCGAGGAGGAGGCCCGCCTGCGGCCCGCCGAGCAGCTTGTCGCCGCTGGCGGTCACGAGATCCGCTCCGGCCGCCAGCATGCTCGCGGCGTCCGGCTCGGCGGGCAGCAGCGGCTCGCGCGTGAGCAGGCCGGAGCCGATGTCGGCGACGAAGGGGACACCGAGCCCGGACAGCTCCCGCAGCTCGGCGGAGCCGGTGAAACCCTCGATCCGGAAGTTCGACGGGTGCACTTTGAGCACACATCCGGTCTGCGGCCCCACGGCGTCGGCGTAGTCGCGGTAGGTGGTGCGGTTGGTGGTGCCCACCTCGCGCAGCCGCGCCCCGGTGGAGACGAGCAGGTCGGGGAGGCGGAACCCGTCGCCGATCTCCACCAGCTCGCCCCGGCTGATCACGATCTCCCGCCCGGCGGCGAGCACGGTGGCCACCAGGACGAGCGCGGCCGCGTTGTTGTTGACGACGTGCACGTCCCCGGCCGCCGGCACGGCCCGGGCGAGCGCGTCGAGCGCGCTCCGTCCGCGACGGGCGCGGGCGCCGGTGACCAGGTCGAACTCCACGTCGGCGGGGCCGGCCGCGGCGGCCGCCGCCTCGATCGCGGCGCGCGACAGGGGCGCCCGGCCGAGGTTGGTGTGGATCAGCACGCCGGTCGCGTTGACCACCGCTCGCAGACTCGTGGCCTGCGGCGGGAGCGCCGCCACGGCCGCGTCGGCGACGTCCTCGGGGCCGATCTCGCCGCGCCGCGCCTGCTGTTGCGCCCGCGCCACCGCGTCCTTCACGACCGACCGGCCCAGCCGCCCGCCCGCCGCGGCCAGCCGCGGATCGGCGAGGACGGTGTCAGTGCGTGGCACGTGCCTTCGTGGGTCCACCATCCGAAAATAGAACGGAGGCGGACGGGAATCGAACCCGCCAGGCCGAGGACCTCGGCCTCGTCGGTTTTGAAGACCGCGGGGGCCACCAGGCGCCCAGACGCCTCCAAGGGGAGAACCTACTCTCCCGGCGGGCAGGGATCGAAGCGCCACACCCGTCGCGACCCACCTGAAGTCCGACCGTGACAGGCACCATCTCACCGGGGCAGGGCACTTCCCCCTCGACGGGCCGCACCTGCGCCTGCTGAACGATCTCCATCACGTCGGCCGCTCGCCGTCGAGGCGCCGCCTCTGCGGGACGACCGTGTACTTCGGGTCGGCGGCCGAGGCCCTGCCCGCCGCCAGGATGCCGAACCGGGTGCACAGGGCGCCCGCCGTTAGGGCGAGGCCGGAGACGGCGGCGAGGGCACGGCTGCGTCCGGCGACCGCGGCGAGCAGCCCGCCGCCGGCCGCCTGGGCGCGGGCCGAGCGCATCAGGACCCCCGCCCTCCCCAGCTGGTACGGCTCGCCGGCCGGCCCGAGCCGGCGCTCCATCACCGCGCCCGCGACGGTCTCCATGGCGGCGCCGAGCACCGCCACCGCACGCGCCGGCCCGGCCTGCGCCGGGGGCGTCGCCAGCATGCCGGCCGCTCCGGCACTGGCCAGCGCGCTCCCGGCGAACAGGAACGGCAGCTCCCGGTAGGCCTCGTGCCAGGCGGGCACGGCGGTGTCCGCGACCAGGACGGCGGTGTAGGTGGCGGTCAGCGGACCCGTCACGCCCGTGGCGAGGAGCGCCGCGTCACCTACGGCGGGCAGCATCCCGGTCAGTTCGGACGAGGCCGCGACCGCCGACAGTCCGCCCTGGACGGCCAGGATCCAGGAGCCCACGCTCATCGGCGAGGTCGGCTTGAAGACGCGCAGCATGTTGAGGAACCGTTCGGGCCTGCCCAGCTCGGCGGCGAGCAGCCCGGCGCCGGCGGACGCTCCGAGGGCCGCTGCGACCCGGGCGGTGCGCCCGAGCCGGTCGTGCCCGGTGAGCCGGGCCATGACCGCCATCACCGACGACGCCCCCGACAGACCGCCCAGATACAGATATGTCGGCATGTGTGGTTCGTGCCAGATCGGAGCCTTGATCACCGGCCGCCCGTAGTACGACCGGAACTCGGCCTCCGGCACCATCGACCGCTCCCGGCCTGCTCCTCGCGTCACCGCCGTGCCCCCTTACGTCCCCCGGCGAAGGCCCCCGTGAATGTCCCCGTGAATGTCACCGCCACCGCGCCGGCCAGGGACAACGCCGCCGCTCCCGCCCAGCGCCACATCGACGGCAGGTCGCGGGTGGTCGCCACGGGATCCGGTGGCAGGCCGTACACCTCCGGCTCGTCCAGCAGGAGGAAGAACGCGCCCGCGCCGCCCACGCCGTCGTCCGGGCTCTCGCCGTACAGCCGGGCCTCGGCGTGCCCGTCGGCGTGCAGCCGCGCCAGCCGGTCCGCGGCCCGCTCGCGGAGCTCGTCGAGCGGGCCGAACTGGATCGAGTCGGTCGGACACGCCTTGGCGCACGCCGGTTCGAGCCCGCCGATCTGTCGGTCGTAGCACATCGTGCACTTCCACGCCCGCCCGTCGCCCTCCCTGCGGTCGATCACGCCGAACGGGCAGGCCGGCACGCAGTAGCCGCAGCCGTTGCAGATGTCCGCCTGCACCACCACCGTGCCGAACTCGGTGCGGAACAGCGCGCCGGTCGGGCAGACGTCCAGGCAGGCGGCGTTCGTGCAGTGCTTGCACACGTCCGACGACATCAGCCAGCGGTCCACGCCCCCGTCGCCGCCGCCGTCCACGCCCCCGTCCCCGCCATCGCTGTCGACCCGGACCGGACGTGACTGCTCGATGAAGGCCACGTGGCGCCAGGTGCTCGCCCCGAGCGCGCCGGTGTTGTCGTAGGAGGTCGCCTCGAACACGAACCCGTCGTCGGGCAGCTGGTTCCACTCCTTGCAGGCCACCTCGCACGCCTTGCAGCCGATGCAGATGCTCGTGTCGGTGAAGAAGCCCATCCGCTCAGCCACGGCGGTACTCCTCCAGCAGGGCGAGCATCGCCGGGCCCCTCGGCCGTCTGCCGCGCCGCACGTCACACGTCATGACCTTGCTCTCCTGGATGTAGACGTTCGGGTCGAGCACCAGGGGCAGCAGGTCGTTGGTGACATCGCCGGTCACCAGGCCGCCGCCGCCCCACCCCCAGTGGTACGGCAGGCCGACCTGGTGGATCGTCCTGCCCTGGATCCGCAGCGGCCGGACCCGGCCGGTGACCAGCACCCTGGCCTCGATCACGGTACGGCTGGTCACGATCGTGGCCCACTCGCCGTTGACCAGCCCGAGCTCGGCGGCGAGCTCGGGGGACACCTCGCAGAACAGCTCGGGCTGCAGCTCGGCGAGGTAGGCCAGCGGCCGGCTCATGGCGCCCGCGGTGTGGTGCTCGGTCAGCCGGTACGTGGTCAGCACGTACGGGTAGCGCGGCGATTCCGGCGGGTTGTACGGGCTCTCCGGTCGCGGGTAGATCTTGCGGGCCGGGTTGGCCTGCTGGCCGTACAGCGGGTTGCCGACGGGCGACTCGTGCGGCTCGTAGTGCGCGGGCAGCGGGCCGTCGGCCAGGCCGACGGGTACGTACAGCCAGCCCTTCCCGTCGGTCTGCATGATGAACGGGGCGGTTCCGGCCAGCGCCGCCTCGGCCGTGGCGTCTTCGGGCGGCACGTAGCCGGGTGGCTTGGTCCGCTCGAAGTCCGGCACGTCGTACCCGGTCCACTCGCCGCGTTCGGCGTCCCACCAGACGTACGCCTTGCGCTCGCTCCACGGGCGGCCCTCGGGGTCGGCGGAGGCCCGGTTGTAGAGGATCCGCATGTTGGCCGGCCAGGCCCAGCCCCATTCGGGCGCCACGAAGGACTGCTCGCTCCCCGGACGCCGCCGCGCGGCCTGGTTGACCTCGTCGGCGTAGACACCGCAGTAGATCCAGCAGCCGCACCTGGTGGACCCGTCGGGTTCGAGCTGGGTGTAGGACGACAGCGCCCGCCCGTCCGGGCCGACACCGTTGATCTCGCGGAGCACGGCCTGCGCAGAGGGGTCCCTGTGCTCCCCTTCCTCGGGGTAGTCCCACGTCAGCTCGCGCACCGGGCGGTCGATCTCGTCGCCGGTCAGCCGCTGCCTGATCAGCCTGCCGAGGTGGTAGTAGAACCACAGGTCGCTGCGGCACTCGCCCGGCGGGTCGAGCGCCTTCTCCCGCCACTGCAGCAGCCGCTGCGTGTTGGTGAACGTGCCCTCCTTCTCCACGTGGCTCGCGGCCGGGAGGAAGAACACCTCGGTGGCGATGTCCTCGGTGCGCATCTCGCCGGTCTCGAGCTCCGGACCGTCCAGCCAGAAGGTGGCGGTCTCCACCAGCGTCAGGTCGCGTACCACCAGCCAGTCGAGGTTGGCCAGGCCGAGGCGCTGCGCCCGGCCGCCGGAGGAGCCGACCGCGGGGTTCTCCCCCACCACGAAGTAGCCCTTGACCGTCCCGTCGATCTGTCCCATCACGGTGGTGTAGTGGCCGTGGTCGCCGGTGAGTCGCGGCAGGTGGCCGAAGCAGAAGTCGTTCTCCTCGGTGGCCGCCTCTCCCCACCACGCCTTGAGCAGGCTCACCAGGTAGGAGCGCCGGTGGCCCCAGAAGCCGGTCTCGCCGCCCTCCGTGGCCAGGTAGTCGTCCAGGCCCTCGTGCCGGTGGGCGTGCGGCATGGTGAGGTACCCCGGCAGGAGGTTGAACAGCGTCGGGATGTCGGTCGAGCCCTGGATGCTCGCGTGCCCGCGCAGCGCCAGGATGCCGCCACCGGGGCGGCCGACGTTGCCCAG
Organism: Nonomuraea sp. NPDC005983; assembly: GCF_040614375.1. Lineage (NCBI taxonomy): Bacteria > Bacillati > Actinomycetota > Actinomycetes > Streptosporangiales > Streptosporangiaceae > Nonomuraea > Nonomuraea sp. NPDC005983. Next base: position 2,151 of record NZ_JBEXUP010000198.1, on the reverse strand, counting down.
CAGGAGCTGCAGGATGGAGGCGGTGCGGATGTACTGTGCGCCCACCGTGTGCTGCGTCCAGCCGACCGAGTACACCCAGGTGGTCGTGCGTTCCCGGCCGGAGTTGGCGGTGATCGCGTCGGCGAGCTCGGCGAAGTCCTCCCGCGAGATGCCGCACAGCTGCTCCACCAGCTCCGGGGTGTAGCGGGCGAAGTGCCGCCGCAGGATCTGGTAGACGCAGCGCGGATGGCGCAGCGTCGGATCCGTCCGCGGGCCAGGGGGCGCGGCGGCGCCGGCGGCTCCGTAGCGGTCCGCCCCCGCGGCCTCGGCGTGGTACCGGCCGCCTTCCAGCTGCTCGCCCGGCGCCTGCGCGGGCGTGTCCGCGTAGGACCAGCTCACCGGGTCGTACGTGCGCGTCTCCGGGTCGAAGCCGGAGAACAGGCCGTCCAGGTCCTCGGTGTCGCGGAAGTCCTCGGACACGAGCGTGGCGGCGTTGGTGTACGCCAGCACGTACTCGCGGAAGTCCAGCTCGTTGCCGAGCACGTGGTTGATCAGCGCGCCGAGCAGCACGATGTCGCTACCCGCGCGGATCGGCAGGTGGCGGTCGGCCAGCGCGCTGGTCCTGGTGAAACGCGGGTCCACGTGGAACACCTTCGCCCCCCGGGCCCTGGCCTCCACCACCCACTGGAACCCCACCGGGTGGCACTCGGCCATGTTGGACCCCTGGATGACGATGCAGTCCGCACCCGCCAGGTCCTGCTGGAAGGTGGTCGCGCCACCGCGTCCGAAGCTGGTCCCCAGACCGGGGACGGTGGAGGAGTGTCAAATGCGCGCCTGGTTCTCCACCTGGATCGCGCCGAGGGCGGTGTAGAGCTTCTTCATCAGGTAGTTCTCTTCGTTGTCGAGCGTCGCCCCGCCCAGGCCGGCGATGCCCAGCGTGCGGCGCACGACTTTGCCCTCGTGGGTCTGCTCCCAGGTCGCGCGCCGGGTCCGCAGCACCCGGTCGGCGATCATGTCCATCGCGGTGTCGAGGTCGAGCCGCTCCCACGTGGTGCCGTGCGGCCTCCGGTACAGCACCTGGGTCTGGCGGCCCGGATGGGTGACGAGCTGCTTGCTCGCCGAGCCCTTCGGGCACAGCCGGCCACGGGAGATGGGCGAGTCGGGGTCACCCTCGATCTGGGTGACCCGGCCGTCCTTGACGTAGACGAGCTGGCCGCAGCCGACCGCGCAGTAGGGGCAGATCGACCGGGCGACGTTGCCCGCCTCCTCGGTGCGCGGCCTCAGCGCGTCGGTGCGTGCAGAGCGCGCGGCGTCGCCCCTGCCGTCCTCCCCCTTGAGCTGCCGGACCACCGGCCACCTGGAGAACCATCCCCTACCTGGCACAATGCGACTCCTGCCCGGATCTGTCTGATCTAATCAGGGGCGGGGCCTGGCTGGAGCTCACGGGCGCGGGCGGCGGTCTCGTGACCTCCGGCATATGCGGTCGAGAGGAGCGAACCCGGCGTCCGTGAGAAGATCCTGATCATGACTGGTCTCCTGCGCCCGCGCCGCTGCGGCTTCCAGGCCTTCGCGGCGGCTCCCGACACGCGCCCGACCGCCGGGTCCTGGCTGGACGCGCGGCTGGCGAGCCTGGCCGCTACCTCGGGTGGGTGGTGAGCATGCACCCGGTGGACGCTGCCGGGCCGACCCCGGCCGCGATCCTGGCGCCCAGCTCCTTCTTCACCGGCGACGGTCGCGGGCCGGACACCGCGGCGTCTCCGCTCGGCCTGCGGGTGACCAGTGTGGGGCAGATCGCCGGGTTGCGGCCGCGACACCGTCCGCGTGACGGCGGCCAGGTGCCGGGCGCCGACGTCGACCTGGTCGACGCCCTGGACCCGCTGACCTGGCGGACGGTGGCCTCCTGGCTGCAGGACAGCCCCTCCACGGCCGCCCGGCAGACCCGGCTGCGGGTCCTGGCCTCGTTCCTGCGCTGGCTGCGCCTCGCGGACCCCGCCCTGGAACCGCTCGCGGTCACCGGCGAGCATCTCGACTTCTACCGGGACGCCGCGGTCACCGGCACCCTCACCGTCGGCGTGCGCACGCCGGGCAGGCCGCTGGCGCACGCGACGGTGGCCAGGAGGCGGGCCGTCCTGTCCTCCTTCTACGCCTACGCCCGGCGACGCGGCGTGGCCC
>NZ_JBEXUP010000197.1:0-13718 GCF_040614375.1 Nonomuraea sp. NPDC005983 | reverse complement strand
GCGCCGACGCCGACCGCGCGCGGCTCGATCTCGCGCAGCCCCAGCGCGTCGAGCTCGGCGATGCCCGGCACGCCGTTGGCCCTGGCGCGCTCGGCCAGCGCCGCGAGCATCGGCCGCTCCGCCTGGGTGCTCGCCACGACCAGCTTGCCGACCTCCTCGTACGGCAGGCTGTGCTGGGCGCAGTACTCCTTGAGCAGCGCCACGCCCTCGCGGCAGAGCCTGGCCTTGAGCGAGCCCGGCGGGTAGTAGATGCCCGCGTGCACGACGCCGCTGTTGTGGCCGGTCTGGTGCGCGCCGACGTGGTCCTCCTTGTCGAGCACGGTCACCTCGGCGCCGCGGCCGCCCAGCTCGCGCGCGACGGCCAGGCCGACGATGCCCGCGCCGACGACCCCAATCCTCTCTGTCACGCAGCCAGTCTGCCGACTCTGCGGCGGTTGAGGTGCCCTTCGGCGGCTAACCACCGCAATGTGTCCGAAACGGTTTGTTCCACCGGGCGCAGGACGAGGTCGAGCTCCTTGAGCGCGGGCCGGTCGTCGGTGGGCACGAGGGTGAGCATGAAGTCGGCGGCATCGCGGGTGAGCGGGTGGTCGATGCTGACGTGTGCGGCCTTGAGCCCGTCGAGTGCGGCCGCCGCGCCGCGCAGCAAGGCGGCGGGCAGCCTGTACGTCCGCGCCTTCCGGCCGGTCAGCCGCCGACAGAGGGAGGCTATCTCCGCCCATTTCACGAAATGGCCCCCAAGCAGGTAGCGGCGGTCGCCCTTCCCCGGCTCGAAGCAGCGCGCCAGCGCGACGGCCAGATCGCGGACGTCCAGCACGCTCACCCCGCCCGGCACGACCGGCCACCCCCACCGCATCCCGGCCCTGATGCCCTCGTTGAGCGCGTCGAGCGTCGGCTGCCCGGGGCCGACGACGCCGCCCGGGTAGACGATGGTCACCCCGTCCAGCTGCCTGGCGTAGCGCTCCCCCTCGACCTTGGAGCGGCCGTAGGCGTTCCGCGGATCGGCCAGCGGGCTGTCCGCGGTGATGACGGGGCCTGCGGGCGGCACGAACACGGCCACGGTCGAGACGTGCACCACCGGATCGAGCCCCAGTTCGACGGCCTGCCAGAGCACGTTGCGCAGCCCGGCCACGTTCGCCCCCCGCAGGTCGGCGCCCAGCCCGGTGACCCCCATGTCGGCGGCGGCATGGAGCACGCCGTCGCACCCGTCGAGCGCCTCCCGTACCGCACGGACGTCGCGGACGTCCCCGACCCGCACGGCTACCGGCCCCTCCGCCGATTCCACCCGCGACAGAACACGTCGCGCCTTTTCCGGATCTCTCACCAGCACCCGGACCTCATGCTCATCGGCGAGCAACGCGGCCACCGCGTGCGACCCGACGAATCCCGACGCACCGGTCACCAAGACGCGCATGCCTGCCAAACTAGCGCTCACTTGGTATACCTCTCAACCACCCGCCACCCTCGGCGAGAGAATCGAACATGAGTACGATGGTCGCATGTACGTCCCGCCGGAGTGGCCGGTCGAGGTGCGGCCACCGAGCGTCCCCGACTGGGAGACCTCGGCCGTGGCCTGGCTGCTCGACGCCGTCCCGCCCGACTACCGGGCCTACGAGGTGCTCCGCCGCCACCCGGTCGCCCTGGCCCGGATGGCGGCCCACCACGTCCACGCGGTCACCGAGGCGGCGCGCACCGGCTACCGCAACGCGGCGGTCGACCTCAAGGAGCACCTGCCGCCGCACGCGATAGAGGCGGTGCTCGACGCCTACCGCGAGGAGGGCCCCCGCCTGGTGCGCCTGGCCCGCTCCATCGAGGTCGTCGAGCGGGCCCTGCGCGGCGAGGGCTTCACCGCGACCCTGCGCCGCAGGCCCTGAGGTCAGGGAGCGGTCGCCTCGGCGTCGAGGAGCGCGCGGACGAGCGGCACGGCCAGCCGCAGGACGTCGTCCAGGTCGGCCTCGGCCAGGTCGGGCATGCGGAGCAGGTGGCGGTGGACTGTGATGCCGAACATCACCGCGCCCGCCAGCGCCGCCCGCAGCCGCGCGTCGGGCCCGCTCACCCCGGGCGCGATCTGGTCGATCGCCTCCGAGGTCACGTGCTCGCGCAGCATCTGGGCGGCTTCCTCGCTGGTCAGGCTGGTACGCAGGAGCACGGCCATCGGGCCGTCGGGGGCGGTGCCCCATCGTTCGAGCATGGCACGCAGGTAGTTCTCGGCTGAGCGGCCCGGGTCGCCGCCGGCCAGGGAGCCGACATCGACGCAGAAGTCGAGGGACTCGCGGAAGAGCTGCTGCTTGGTGCCGAAGTACTGGATCACCGAGGACTTGTCGACGCCCGCCTCGGCGGCGATCGCGCGGATGGTGGCCCGCTCGTAGCCGAGCTCGCCGAAGGTGCGGCGGGCGGCCTCCAGGATCCGGCGCCGCGTGCGCCGCCCCTTGCTCTCAGCCTCACCCGCCTGCTCGGACGGGGAGCGAGCGGCGATCTCACCTGCCGACATGGATCACCACCTCCTGCTGGCCCCCGATGGTACTGGGATCGGAGGCCGGGCAGGAGACGGCGCCGATCTAGTGGCTCCCCGGGAAGGCGGAGCCGATGTCGCCTCCCGCCACCAGCTCCTGGAAGGTGCGCTGCATCGACTCGGTGTCGTTGAGATGCGGGAACGGCTCGCCGTCGGGGACGTCGACGCCCAGGAACTCGCAGAGCGGACCCCATCCCTGACGCACGTCGAACACCAGGAGCCGGTTCGCGGGCAGGCTCTCCTTGACGGCGTCCACGTGCCGCTCGAAGGCCTCGATGGCGACCTTCTCCTCGGGCATGCCGTCCGCGAAGTTCCAGGCGTCACCGAAGGCGCTGCGCCCGATCCTGTCCAGCACCGGGCTCATCTTCCCCATCGCCGTGAAGACGGCGACCGCCTTCTCCGGCAGTTGCGACGGGTCCGCCGAGAAGGCCCGGCGGGGTCCGTTGTCGATGAGGTTCTGCATGCTGACGTACCAGCGCTGGGGGTCGCGGACGGTCAGGACGACCTTGGCCTCGGGGTAGGCCGTCGCCTGCTCGCGCCAGAAGCCGCTGGCCGGCCAGTCCTGGGCCGACTGGTAGCCGGCGAAGACCTGCTCCCAGTCGAGCGGCTCGCCGGAGGCTGCGGGCAGCCACCGCTCGACCTGCTCGGGGTGGGTCAGGATCTCGAACATGTGGTAACACGGGCCGAAGCCCAGCCGCTCCAGGGCGGCCTTCATCGAGCTGGTTCCGGTGCGCGGGAAGCCCGCGCCGATCACTTTCAGCATTCCGTGTCTCCCGTTCCGTGGGCGCACGCGGGGTTTTCGCGCGCCTCAGACCCGAGAGTAAAGTGGCAGCAAAGAGAACTCAACAGCTGTACAGTTTTTATCTTGGTCAATTGACCAGGTATTACGTCAGGTCCCCCATATCGCCCAGGCGGCAACGCGCACCCGGGTCCGCCAACGCCCTCCGGTGCGCACCTCGGGTCGGCGCGAACCCGCCGACACCCGTTCACGGCAGGTCGTCGGTGGCCGTCACCGGGTGCGGCGGGCGAGGAAGACGATGACGCCGATGGCGCCCGCGGCCGCGGCCAGCCAGATCAGGATGTCCCGGCCCGTCAGCCGGCCCGTCTCGGCGGCCACCGCGACGTCGGGAGACTTCTGGGCGTCGGCCCGGTCGGCGGCGGGGCTGAGCGTGGGCTCCGGCGAGGGCGAGCGCTGCTCCGCGCCAGGAAGGGGGACGCGGTAGACGGGGCTGTCGACTCCCTCGCTGCCCGTCAGCAGCGCCTTGCCGTCGCGGGTGTAGGCGATCGACTCGGCCTGCTTCAGCTCGGGCATCGAGAGCTTGGAGATCGCCTGCCCGTCAGGCCGGTAGAGGGTGGCGGAGAAGTACGTCCTGATGACGTAGCTGGACCCGTCGGGCGCGTAGGCGGCGTCCGTGGCCATGATCGGAGCCGAGCCGATCTTGCGCAGCTTGTTGGTCCCACTCGTACGCAACCGGGCCGGCGCCTCGTAGACGGACCCGGAGAACTCCTTGGACACCACGTACAGCCGCCCGGTCCGCGGGTGGACCATGATGCCCTCGGCGTTGCGCCCGCCGTCCTCGTACCTGAAGCGGTAGCGGACGGCGGGCAGCGTGGCGTCGTGCAGGCTGGTCGGCTCCATGACCTTGTAGACGGACACGTCGGGCCAGGCGCCGTCGAGGTTGTCTCCGATGTCGGCGAACCAGAGCACGCCGCGCCCGGTCTCGGGGTCCTTGCTGGCGGCCATGGCCTCCCAGTCGCGCGCCTGCGCACCCTGCAGCCGGTACGTCGCCCTGGTCCTGCCGTCCTCGCCGACGGCGTAGAACACCGGCTCGGCCGAGCTGTCGTTGTGGGTGTAGTAGATGCCGTCGCGCGTCGGCGACACGGCCAGCCCGCTCGACTCAGTGATCCGCGGGTCGCGGAAGGTGAACAGCTTCCGCGTGCCGTCGTCGGCGGCGGCGGGCGTTCCCGGGAGCACGCAGGCCGAGAGCACGCACGTCACGCCTGCCACCGCAAGCGCTCGAATCAGGACATCCCCCACGGCGCCATCATGCCCCAACGGGGTCCGCGTCTATCCGCGCGCTGTGCCGGTGGAACCCGGCGCCCTGGAGCACGACCAGCAGCACGTTGCCGACCGCCATGGCGACCCACAGCCCGGTGATCCCCCACGTCGCGGCGACGGGGACGGCGGCCACGGCCAGCAGGCCGTACCCGATGGCGAAGTAGCCGAGGCTGGCGCCCGACCGCTTGAGCGCGGTGAGCCCGAAGCCCTGCACGGCCTGGGCGGCGTCCGCCATGGACGACAACAGCATCAGCGGCACCAGCGCGAGCACCCTGGCCCGGACCGCCGGATCGTCGCTGAACAGCCCGATCAGCGGGTCGCCGAGCACCAGCAGCGCCAGCGCGCCGACGGACGCCCCCGAGACGGCCAGCAGCGCGGCCGTCCGGTTGACTCGCCGCACGGCCGCGGTGCCGGTGGCCCTGGCCATCTCGGGCACGGACGCCTGGGCGACGGCCAGCGAGGCGAGCATGGTGAACCCGGTCAGCGTGCTGAGGACGGCGTGCGCGGCGGCGTCGCGGGTGTTGGTCGTCGTGGCCGCGAACGTGACCACGCCCAGCGTGCCGAACTTGATCAGCACGGTGCCGGCGAGCGGCAGGCTCACCCTGGCCAGGCGGGTGATCTCGGCGAACCGTGGCCTCCCCCGCCCGATGGGCCTGCGCAGCGCGCGACGCAGGCAGAGGTTGGAGATGACGACCCCGGCGACGCCCGAGGCGAGGTCCGCGACGCCCATGCCGGTGAGCCCGATCCGGGGCACGAGGACGAGTGACAGCACGATGACGGTCGCCGTACTGGCCAGGCTGGACCAGAGCACCTGGCGGCTGCGTCCGATGGCGACGAGCACGGTGGTCGCGCCGCCGCCCGAGGCGAAGACCACCAGGTAGAGGGCGAGCAGCCAGGGCAGCGGCCCGAGCTCGCCCACCACCTCCTCCGGCACGCCGGAGACCCTGGCCAGCGGCGGCACGCAGAGCACGGCGAGCGCGCCCGCCGAGCCGACGAGGAGGCTGAGCCAGCGCGCGTCGCGCAGGATCGGCAGGGCGGCGGCGGGGTCGTCGCGATGCGGCGCGACGAACGGCGACAGGCCGCGCAGCGCGCCCGCGACGGCGGTGGAGGCGGGGTTCAGCACGGCGGTCATGACCGCGAACGCGGCCAGCGTGACGGTCGCGTGCCGCCCCAGCACGGACGTGACCACCAGCGAACCCACCATGCCGGTGACCATCGAGAGGAACAGCGGCACGGCCGAGCGGAGGAGAATGATCACAGAATCACCCAGGCGACCCTACTAGCCTGGAGTGCGCTCCAGGTACTTAGGGTCGGATACATGGATTACGTGAACCTCGGACGCAGCGGGCTCCAGGTCAGCCCGCTCTGCCTCGGCACCATGAACTTCGGCCCGGCGACCACGGAGGAGGACTCCTTCGCGATCATGGACAGGGCTCACGAGCTGGGCATCAACTTCTTCGACACGGCCAACGTCTACGGCTGGAAGCTGGGCGAGGGCATCACGGAGCAGATCATCGGCCGGTGGTTCGCCCAGGGCGGCGGACGCCGGGAGAAGACCGTCATCGCGACCAAGCTCAACGGCAGGATGAGCGACTGGCCCAACGACCAGAAGCTGTCCGCGCTCAACATCCGCAGGGCCTGCGACGCCTCGCTGAAGCGCCTGCAGACCGACTACATCGACATCTACCAGGCCCACCACGTCGACCGGGACACCCCGTTCGAGGAGTTCTGGGAGGCGATGGAGGTCCTGCGCCAGCAGGGAAAGATCATCTACGTCGGCTCGTCCAACTTCGCCGGATGGCACATCGCCAAGGCGCAGGAGACGGCCGCCAAGCGGGGCACGCTCGGCCTGGTCAGCGAGCAGAGTCACTACAACCTGCTGACCCGTACGGTCGAGCTGGAAGTGCTACCCGCGTGCGAAGACTACGGCCTCGGCGTGATCCCCTGGAGCCCGCTGGCCGGTGGTCTGCTCGGCGGCGTGCTGCGCAAGATCGACAAGGGCCGCTCGGCCAGCGACAACATGGTCAAGGAGCTCGAGAAGCACCGCGACAAGATCGAGCAGTACGAGAAGTTCTGCGACGAGCTGGGCGAGAACCCCGCCGACGTGGCCCTGGCCTGGCTGCTCAGGCAGCGGGCGGTCATCGCCCCGATCATCGGGCCGCGCACCCTGGAGCAGCTCGAAGGCAGCATGCGGACGCTGGAGATCACGCTGGACGACCAGGCGCTGGCCCGCCTCGACGAGATCTTCCCCGGCCACCGCACTGCGCCGGAGGACTACGCCTGGTAACTCAGGTCAGCAGCGCGCCGACGAGCACGATCAGCAGGAGGAGGCCGAGCACGATGGGCAGCAGCCAGGAGCGAGGACGGTCCACGACCTGGAGCCTAATCCCGCCGAACAGGTGATAGCGCCCAATTCGCGAGTGACTCGTACCTCACCTGCGCGCCGAGATGGCTGCGCACGAGGTGAACGGCCTCCGCCCGCCAGACAGAGCCGCTGAACCCGGAGAGCGACTCAACCAGCGGGCGGAGATCCACCTCAGTTTTAGCGCGTGCGAGCGTCAGATGTGGGTGGAATCGCTTTTCGTCTACGTGCGCCGCACCGGCCCGCCGGCCGGCCGCCCGCAGCGAGTCGACCAGCCGGTTCATCGGATCTCCTGACAAACCAGCCCAGAAGACTCTGGCCCGTCCCGCGGAGGAGAACCCGCCGAACCTGGTGAAGGCCACGTCCGCGACGTCGTGACGGTGCACGGCCCGCGCCAGCCTGGTCTCCAGGTCGGGGAGGGCCTCCTCCGGCACCTCGCCGTAGAAGGCCAGCGTGATGTGCCAGGTGGCGCGGGCGGGCCAGCGCAGGCCCGGCACCCGCCCAACGTGCGGCGCGATCGCCTGCTCGATCTCGTCGAGCACCTCGCCGGGCGGCTGCAGGGCTGTGAAGAGCCTCATGCCAACCGATTGTGTCTGACTCAGGCCATTGCCAGCGCCGCTCTGGCCGTGCGAGCCCCGATCACCCTCGTCATCAGGACGGCCAGCCCGGTGCCCACCAGCACGAGCACGCCCGAGAGCATGACGCCCATCCGGGGGCCGCCGAGGTCGGACAGCCAGCCGATGAGCGGGGCGCCGACGGGGGCGCCGCCGGTGAAGACCAGCATGTAGATGCCCATGACCCGGCCGCGCATGTCGGGCGACGTGGCCAGCTGGACGCTCGCGTTCGCGGCGGTGTTGATCGTGATCAGCGCGATGCCGGTGGGGATCAGCAGCAGCAGGTACACCGGGTAGAACGGGGAGAGCCCCGTCGCGATCTGGAACAGCCCGAACCCGATCGCCCCCGCGATCAGCAGCCTGCGCGACGGCATGGCCCTGCGCGCGGCGAGCAGCGCGCCTCCCAGCGCGCCGACCGCGAACATGCTGGACGCCAGCCCGAACGAGGACGCCCCCGCCTGGAACTCCTCGCGCGCCATCAGCGCGATCGACATCGAGAACGACTGGGAGAACATCGACACGAACGCGATCAGCAGGATCGGCATGAGCAGCTCTTCGCGCTCGATCACGTAGCGCAGGCCCTCGCGGAGCTGCCCCTTGGCCCTCGGCACCCGCTCGGCCGGGTTCAGCTCGGACTTGCGCATGAAGACCAGGCTGGAGATCACGGCGGCGAAGGTGAGCCCGTTGATCAGGAAGATCGGGCCGGTGCTGCCGAGCAGCGAGATCAGCACGCCGGCGATGGCCGGGCCCACGACGCGGGCCAGATTGAAGCTGGAACTGTTGAGCGCGATCGCGTTCGACAGGTCGCGACGGCCGACCATCTCGACCACGAACGCCTGCCTGGTCGGCACCTCGACGCAGGAGATCACGCCGAGCGTGAACGCCATCACGTACACGTGCCACACCTGGGCGCTGCCGGTGATCGTGAGCACGGCCATCGTGAGCGCCAGCACGGCCATCAGCGACTGCGCCACGATGAGGATCGGCCGCTTGGGGTAGCGGTCGGCGAGCACGCCGCCGAACAGCCCGAAGAGCAGCATCGGCAGGAACTGCAGCGCGGTCGCGGTGCCCAGCGCCGCAGCGCTGCCGTGGGTCAGGTCGAGCACCAGCCAGTCCTGGGCGGTGCGTTGCAGCCAGCCACCGACGTTGGAGACGGCGCCACCGGCTGCGAACATGCGGTAGTTGCGAACCCTGAGTGACCGGAACATTCCGGTGCCGGGTTCCTCAGGTTCTATATCTTGCTGAGTTTCTCCAGGATCGGTGCCGCCTGCCGGAGAATCGCCCGCTCCTCGGGAGTCAACTCCTTCAGCCTCTGGGTCAGCCACGCCTCCTTGCGGCGTCGCTCCTCCTTCAGCAAGGTCTGGGCGGCCTCGGTCACGGTCACGGTCACCTGTCGCCGGTCGGCCGGGTGCGGGGTACGGGAGACCAGGCCGCGTTCCTCGAGCGTGGCGATCACGCGCGTCATCGAGGGCGGCTGCACCTTCTCGAGCTCGGCCAATTCGCCGGGGGTTATCCCGGAATGCCGTTCTACCGCGGCGAGCGTCGCGAACTGTGTGGGAGTCAGCGAGTGCGCTGCCGCCTGTCGTCGTAGTCGCCTGGTCAGCCGCGCCAGCGACACGCGCAGGGCTGAAGCCAGGCCTGCGTCGCTGCGCAGGTCCATCTTGGGGTGCTGGTTCTTGGTTAGCATGAGTCATTACCTTTGCTAACTATAGATGATTGCAAGATATTTCCCTAGGTCAGTTTTGCTCTTCGGTGCCCAGTGACCCGCGTTCCGCACCCGCGTCCATGGGAGGCCACCTGCTGCCCGGACCATACCCGGGCCGCGAGACCACAGACACCTCGTCGAGGCCCTGGCTGAGGCCGGTGCAGAACACCGCGAACCACCTCGCATTGGGATGCATCTCACGTACAGAACGAGATGGCTCGACGATGAACTGAGGGCAATGATGTCGTTAACGAAAGCCGGCGTGGTGATCGCCGCGGTCGCTGCGGGAGTCGCGCTCATGGCCGCCCCGGCCGCGGCCTCCGCCCCCAAGCGGATCAAGATCTCCGGCTACAACCTCTGCCTGGACGTCCGGGACTTCAACGGCAAGAACGGCGCCACCGTCCAGCTGTGGAAGTGCAACCACAACGCCAACCAGCTCTGGACCATGAACGCCGACGGCAGCGTCCGCAGCGCGCTCAACGGCAAGTGCCTCGACATCAGGGACTTCAACGGCAAGAACCGCGCCGCCGTCCAGCTGTGGAAGTGCAGCGGCCGGTCGAACCAGCAGTGGTACCTGGGCGACTCCAAGTACGGCAGGTCCGGCTACCAGACCATCCGCAGCCGCATGAATCACAAGTGCCTCGACGCGACCGACAAGCAGCACGTGAACGGCACGCCGATGCAGATATGGAGGTGCCACGGCGGCTGGAACCAGTCCTTCGACTGGGTCTGATCCGGCCTGCTCCCGGGGCACCGGTCTTCGCCGGTGCCCCGGTACGTCAGCCCAGCCCGAGGAGGACCTTGATGGGGCCCATGGCGAAGTAGACCGCGAAGAGGGCGGCGACCAGCCACAGCAGCGGGTGGACCGCACGGGCCTTGCCCCGCACCGCCTTGATCAGGACGTAGCTGACGAAGCCCGCGCCGATCCCGTTCGAGACCGAGTAGGTGAACGGCATGACCACGATGGTGAGGAACGCCGGGATGGCGGTGTCGTAGTCGGTGAAGTCGATGTCGCGGATGGCCGTCATCATCAGGAAGCCGACCACGACCAGCGCGGGCGCGGCCGCCTCGTACGGCACGACCTCGACCAGCGGCGCGAAGAAGATGGCCACCAGGAAGAGCAGGCCGGTGACCACGCTGGCCAGCCCGGTGCGCGCGCCCTCCCCGACCCCGGCCGCCGACTCGATGTAGGTGGTGTTGGACGAGACCGAGCCCGCGCCTCCCGCCGCCGCGCCGATCGAGTCCACGAGCAGGATCTGACGGGTGCGCGGCAGCATGCCCTGCTCGTCGACCAGCCCGGCCTGGCGTCCGACGCCGACCATGGTGCCCATCGTGTCGAAGAAGTCGGTGATCAGCAGCGTGAACACGAACAGCACGGCCAGCAGCACCGAGCCGTGGGTGAACGCGCCGATCGGGTCGAACTCCTTGAACAGGACGAGCGGGTTCTCGAACCCGAAGATCTTCTCCGGCACCGTCGGCACGTTCAGCATCCAGCCGCCCGCGTTGTCCGGGGACGCCTTGCCAGGGCTGGCGAGCAGTTCGACGACCGCGGCGAGCACGGTGGTCCCGACGATCCCGATCAGGATCGCGCCCTTGACCTTGCGGGCCACCAGCGCCGCGGTGATGAGCAACCCGACCACGAACACGAAGACCGGCCAGGACGTGAGGTTGCCCGCGATGCCCAGCTCCAGCGGCGTGCCCGCGCCCTTGCGGACGAAGCCCGAGTCCACGAAGCCGATCAACGCGATGAACAGGCCGATCCCTACGCTGATGGCGGTCTTCAACTGGCCGGGGATGGCGTTGAAGACCGCCACTCTGAACCCGGTCAGCACCAGGATGGCGATGATCACGCCTTCCACGAAGACCAGCCCCATCGCCTCCTCCCAGCTCATCTTGGGAGCGATGGTGAAGGTGACGAAGGCGTTCAGGCCGAGCCCCGCGGCCATCGCGAAGGGCACCCGCCCGACGAGGCCCATGAGGATGGTCAGGACTCCGGCGAGGAACGCCGTCCCCGCCGCCACCAGGGGGATGTTGTAGGTCGAGCCGTCGCCGATGAACTGCTGGTGGGCGTCCTTACCGGTGGCGATGATGAGCGGGTTCAACACGACGATGTAGGCCATGGTGAAGAAGGTGGCCAGCCCGCCGCGGACCTCACGGGAGATCGTCGAACCCCGTTCGGTGATGGAGAAGAAGCGATCTATTGCACTATTTGTCTCACTCACGCGCGAAGAGTGGCAGTACGGGCTCATCTGCGAAAAGAGCCGGTAATCGGATCGAGACCTGATTGGAAGCTAGGCTGGATCGCGTGAAGCGGCAGTGGCACCCCGATCCAGAGCCGATCAAGACCAACGACACGGCGGCGGTCGCCGTCGGCACCGCCCTGTGGGCGGTCGCCCTGGTCGTTCTCCTGATCTTCCGTCCGGCACCAGAGAACACCTGGTGGGTCTGGACGTGCGCGACCGGCGTCGGGTTCGGCCTGTTCGGCCTCTGGTTCGTCCGCAGACGAGCCTCCCGCCCCTAACCCCGCGCAGCACCGCCCCAACGCCAGACCTCAGCCAGAACCGGGTGCAGCCATCCGGGCGGTAGCACCGCCCGGACGCCAAGCCCCGACCACTCCACCACCTGCGCAGCAGGCATCCGGAGCAGCGCCTCACCATCGCAACGGCGAGCCCTGACAAGGGCGGGCTCCCGCCCCTTGACCGGCAAGGGGCGGGGTGCGGGTCAGGACAGGTCGGCCTCCGCCAGCAGAAGCGGGACGGCGGAGGGGTCGCGCAGCAGCGCGGCGACCGCCAGCCGGTCGTTCCACTGCCCCGTGGCCCAGGCCAGCCCACGCGCCAACCCCTCGGGGCCGGTGCAGTGCACGGCGCCCTCGAAGAACCGCCACGTGCAGGCGACGCCGTCGACCAGCAGCTTCTCGTGCTCGACATAGGTCTCGGGGGCCGTGGGGAGCAGGGAGCGCACCTCCGGCGGCACCTGCCGCACCTCGCCCGCCGACGTCACCTCCCCCTGCGCGAGCTCACCGGCGAGCGGCAGGTCGAGCAGCTCGGACAGCGACTCGGCCAGGTCGTAGGACGCGAGCACCAGCGGATGGTCGGTGACGAGCTGGAGCAGGTCGGGCGCCTCCACCACCACGGCGTCTTCGGCCGCGGCCACCACGATGTCGCCGCCGAGCACCGCCCGCACCCGCGACGGCGGCGCGACCCGGCTCGGCTCGACCCCCGCGAGCGCCATCCACAGCGCACGCAGCTGGGCCCTGTCGACCTCGATCGACTCGTCGGCCATCAGGTCGAGCAGCTCCTCCGGGCCGCCGTGGGACGCCAGCAGGTCGGCCAGCGTGGTGCGGACGCCGAGCATCGCCAGCGCCGCCTCGTCGAGCCCGCTGGGCGCGTCGCCGTACAGGCCCTGGAGCAGCGGGTCGGCGCCGGGCAGCCGCAGCTCGCCCGGCTTGCGCCCGCCCAGCACGGGATGGCGCGCCAGCCACCACGCGGTGTAGGACGGCACCTCGACACCCTCGACGCGCAGCGGATGCAGCGCACCCCGCAGCGGCGGCCTGGTCAGCAACGCCAGCGCGGCCGGCCAGTCGGCGACCAGCTCAAGGTCGCGAACCGCCACGAACTCGGGCACCACAGGCGGCACGTCGAGCTCCGGCAGCAGGTCGAGGACGTGGTCGAGCCAGTCGTCCTCGCCGTCGAGGTCGTGGTCGCAGTCGTCGTGGTCGAGGAGCACGTCGGAGTCGTGCACCACGGCGAACCCGTCGAGCACTCCGACGGCGGCCAGCACCCGCGCCCCGTACGCCTCCTCCAGCTCTGGCGCGGCCACCCCGAGGTGGGTGTCGGGCTCCAGCAGCCCGGCCAGCTCCCCGTCGGCCAGCATGAGCTCGCCCGCCGGGTACAGCTCGCCGTCGGCGCCGCGCAGTGCCAGCTCGGCCAGCCACGGCGCCTCGCCCGGCACCAGGCCCGCCGCCTCCACCAGGGACAGCACGGCCCGCGCCACCGGCTCGGAATCGGGGCTGTCGAGCGACGCGGAGACAGCCGCCTTGGTGAGCGGATCCTCCAGCACGGTCCGCGGCGTCGCCTCGGCGGCCCCGAGCCGGAGCAGCAACGGGTGCGCCGCCTCCGGATGCACGATCCGCAACCCGAGCGGCGCAAGATCAAGCTTCAGCCGGGCGGCGCCTTCGAGCTCAAGGATGAGCGTGCCGCGCGGACCGCGGACCAGCCGTCCGTCGGCCAGCGGCACCGGCAGCGCGCCCAGCGCCTCGGGGTCGTCGGCGGGCAGCACCTCATACAGCGACCGCCACCAGGACGGCTCCCTGCCCTCGACGACCTCGCCCGACAGCAGGTCGACCACCTCGGACAGCTCGACCCTGCGCACCCCGAGCGCGTTCATGGCCGGATGCCTGGCGGGCCACCCGGCGGGCAGCAGCCCCGGGACGATCTCGGCGATCGCCTCAAGCAGCCCGCCCGACCCGG
>NZ_JBEXUP010000196.1:0-13821 GCF_040614375.1 Nonomuraea sp. NPDC005983 | reverse complement strand
TTCCAACGACGGGAGTCGATCGTCTACCGGTTCGTGCTTGATGGGCAGAGCGTCAACGCTGGAGCGCCCTGATCGCCGGGCCATTAGCGGGCCATAAAGAGAGGTGACGAGGGGTCAACCACGGTCACTCAGGACCCGCTCACTGCCCAGCTCAGCGCCCCAACGGGCCGTGATCGATGCAGTTCCCAAGCTGACAGCGCGGGTTCGATTCCCGTCACCCGCTCTCATAGCGAGGGCTCGACCGGTTCCTGTTATTGCCAAACCGCAACATCGCCTCCTGGCATACAAACGAGGCACAGGCTCTCGGGGCCGCGTACGCTCCACGCCTCATATCCGGCGTCGGGTTTCACGTTCAGATGCATCCCGCTGTCGAACACCAACCGCAGCAATCCCGACTTGAAGGCAACGGATGAGAGGAGCGTCGTACCGAAGAGAGCCAGAGCCGGAGCCACCTCCTGCCGTTCCGGCGCCAGACGCGAGGTCACCACGTCGGAGGCGCGCAACGGACCCTCGCTGAGCACCGCCTCAGCCTCCAGGTCCACTTGCGCTCCGCCATCCAATACCAGCGTCAACTGATAGCTCACACAGATTTGAGTCACCTGCATGCCGCGGTACGGCAGCAACCAACGATCTTCTAACTCGACCAGTTCCGTTCCATCGACCATGCGATATCCCTGTCAGACGTCGTCCGCAACCCTGCTGGCGCTTTGACGCGCTCCGTGCCCGTTGCGTGCCCGTTCGGAGAGCGATCAGCGGGGAGTCACGGTCACTCGACCGGCATATGCCCAGGTCAGCGTTTCCCCTGCTCGGAGGCCGTGATCTTGAGAGGTTTCCCAAGCTGACAGCGCGGGTTCGATTCCCGTCGCCCGCTCCATACACAAAGGCCCGGGTCGGGGACACGATCGCCGGCCGGGCCTTGGCTCATACCGCCGACCCTAGGCAGAAGGTCTCTGTCGGTGCGTAGTACGGTCACTGCGCGCCCGGCCGAGGTGGAACGCAAGCGTGCGGGCAGTCATTCTCGACTCCAGTCGTTCGCCCGCGTACGGAAGGGGACTCGCGCTCCGGTGAACCCGGGGCCGAGTCACCCCGACGTTGAAATGACGACCTGTCTCGGTGATCAGCCGCAGTGAGTCCAGTTCGATTGCCAGCCCTCACCAACACCGGCGCTGTTCGAAGCATGGCCTCCCCACGAGACACAGGTGCCGGCAGCGTTGACCTTCACGGGACCGGCGTAGATCTTGTAGGAGCCGGTGTCACTAATCTTGCTGCCGCCCTTCCTTTGGATGGTGGCCCCCGTAAGGGTGTTACCGCCCTGGTACTTGCTGCTCTTCCACGTCACCACACAGTTGGTGCTGCCGTTGTAGAGCAGGTAAATCGTGGCGAGCCCGCCGATGGCGTGGCTGTCGATGACGTGGTAGCTGCCGCCGCCGCACACCGCGGTCGGCGATGACGCGGCCATTGCCGGGCTGCTCATGACCACGGAACTGGCAAGTGCGACTGCCGTGGCGACCGTGAACACCGCTGCCTGCTTGAATCTACGCATTGTCTGGCTCACTCTCCTCAAGATCATACTTTGACGCTGGGAGCGTAACGGATCATCACCATGCATCGTGACGAAGCTAGACATTTCGTAGAGCCGCACTCCGGGTTGCGGCTCTCATTCTGGGTGCGCCCATACTTAAGATCATGGAACTGACCACGCCTCGGCTGCTGCTGCGTGACTTCCGTGCCAGTGATCACGCAGCCGTGCACGCGTTCGCCAGCGACCCAGAGGTGACCCGCTACACCGACTGGCCCGGGATGCGCGCGTCGCGCGAGAAACACCAGGTCGCAGACTGATCACCGGGCCATTAGCGGGCCATTAAGAGGGGTGACGAGGGGTCAACCACGGTCACTCGGGACCAGCCTTCCGCCCAGCTCAATGCCCCAGCGGGCCGTGATCGGTGCGGTTCCCAAGCTGACAGCGCGGGTTCGATTCCCGTCACCCGCTCTCGTCGTGAAAGCGTTGGGCGGCTTCGAGGGCGCGGCGGGCATAGGTCACGCCCTCGGCCGTGTCGGCAGTAGCCGTAGCCGGCCCAGCCGGCCAGCTCGGAGCGGCGGAGCGAGCATGGCCAAGGTGATGTGGCGGTGCCAGCCGTCGTAGCGTCTGACCTGGTACTGATCCAGGCCGACTTCGTTCTTGGCGGTCTGGAAGGCTGCGTCGGACAACCGGGTGCAGGCGGCCATTCTCGTCCACGATGCCGACCTCGGATGACCGGCAGGACACACCCACGGTGTAGGCGGCTCCCGCCGGGCGGCGGGGCTGTAAAGTCCTCAGCCCGCGCGGCTCGGCTGTAACCCACGCCTTCGGCGAACGCGGTCTCGCTACCTACGTCGTCCTGGAGCGCCAGCGGGAGACCCGTCTCGTTCGCATCGAATGGACGTGGCTCTCGGTCAGCGTGAGCGTGCCCGTTGCGTACCCGTACGATGGGCGACCAGTGGGCGAACACGGGGACTCACGGTCACTCGACCGGGATACACCCAGGTGAGTGTTTTCGCAGCCAAGGCCGCATAGTCTTGAAAGACTTCCCAAGCTGACAGCGCGGGTTCGATTCCCGTCACCCGCTCCATGAGCGACGGTCCGAGTCCGGCCATGATTCCCGACCCGAGCCTTGATTGTTTCCGAGCTGATTGATCTTCGCGGGCGCGCGCCAGCCTTGGCGCCGAGGAAGACGAGCGCGCCGGGATCGGCCCGAACGTAGGTGTCCAGGTGTTCGCAGAGCGCCGGAACAATCCCCTGCGGGATGCCGACCACGCGCCGCCCGGCCTTGGACTTGGGCGGGCCAAGGACCAGCTCACCCGTGGAGTGCTCGACGAAGGCAGCCCGAATGCGCACCGTCCCCGCGTCGAGATCCACATCTGTACGGCAGAGCGTGCTCACCTCACCCCATCGCAGACTCGCGAAAGCTGCCTGGGCCTTGCGCACCCACAAACGCAGCGTCTTCCGGCTGACACCCAGTTCCCGGGCTACCAAGGCGACCGTCCGGGCCGGGGCAGACAGGTACAGCGCGGCGGCATCGGCTTCGGACTCAGCCGAATAGACCTTCATGTCCACCAGGAAATCCTTGGTTCCAGATCTCCATGATCTGGCACCCAAGGTGTCCACACCTCCGGGGGTGCGCCACGAGGCGCTGGGAGCCCTACTTCCACCCCTTTGTCAGCTTATGTAGCCGAATATCCGAAATAGGCTAAACGCCCCATCTGGAATCGGTTGCCCAATAAATGCCGATTATGGTTGCCGACCGAATGGGCAGGGGCTAATTTTGATCGCGATCATGCACCCCCCACCTAAGGAGCGGTCTAAGCATGTCCGCGAACGAAAAGGACGATCAGAACACCACGTTCAGCCGCCGCGCGCTGGCGGGAGGCTTAGCCGCCACCGGCATAGGTGCGCTGTCGCTATGGGCTGCCGAACCGGCCGTGGCCAACACCGATCCGTCCGTGTTCAGCGTAGATGTCAAGGACTACGGCGCCAAGGGCGACGGAACCACTGACGACTCCGACGCCATCAAGGCCGCCGTCACCGCCGCGATCGCCGGCCGGACCAACGGCGTGGTGAAGAAGGAGATCTACTTCCCGCCGGGCACGTACAAGGTGACCAAGAAGGACACCCTGATGTGGTCACCCACCAGCGGCAATGCCGACCAGATCTTCGGCCTGCGCTTCCGGGGCGCCGGCCCGCGGGTGACCACCATCAACTTCGCCACCACCTTCACCGCCAACAGCGACCCTCGCGAGAACAACCTGATCACGGCCGCCGTCCGGCTGCGGTACACCTATTTCCAGGACATGGCCTTCCAGTCCAACAACGCCAACAACCGCTTCGCGTATTACTGGTCGGTCGACACCATCGACGGCACCTCTCAGTACCCCGAGTACGGCAACGGCCAGAACCAGTACTTCGTCTACCAGAACATTGAATGGAAGGGGCCCTGGGACCGGGTCATCGGCATCGACGGCGATCACGAGGCCAACAACAACAGTGAGCACCACTTCATCCTGTGCTCGACCGACACCGCCTCCGTCTACACCGACGCCTTCCTGCACTGCGGGATCTCCAGCCCGTCCAGCCGCAACCAGCAGAATCAGTTCCTCAACTACTTCATGCTGTCCTGCAACTTCGCGCTCGCCGGCGGCGACTTCTTCCGCTTTGACCGGGGCGGTTCCATCAACGTGCTCGGCGGCTCCTGGTCGATGGTTGGCTCTAACAACGCCCGGTACTTCTACATGCCGCTCGCCAACGGGGAGATCAGCGCGACCCGGCTGAGCGTCAGCGGCGTGCGCTTCGAGCCCAAGAGCGCCAACCACAAGATCATCGACTGTAACTGGAATAACGGCTCGGTGACCTTCACCTCCTGCTCCGACATGGCCGCCCTCCAGGTCCCAACAGCCGCCAACTACAACCTGCACCGGTACGCCGCCACCTCCAACCGGCTGCCGATCGCCCGCTACCAGGACTGCACACTGGCCGGCTACCACCTGGTGGACGCCGCCGGCTCCTCCCTGACGAACGGCAAGATGATCTACGAGGGTTGCCGTTTTTATCACACGACCACCGCAGTCAGCACCACCTCCGGCTCGGCCTTCCTCCGCTACGCGAGCGCCCCGGCCCGTTACGCCTTCCGCGACTCCTGGGCCACCGCCGACGTCGCCGGCTGACCCCACGCGTCCATCTACGCCCCATCCTCGTGGAGGAGCACCAGCGATAAGAGAGGGGTGACGAGGGGGCAACCACGGTTGCTCATGTCCGGCCTCCCACCCAGGTCAGCGCTGCTACGGGCCATGATCCATGCAATTCCCAAGCTGACGGCGCGGGTGCGATTCCCGTCACCCGCTCCACGCACTGAGGACCAGGTCAGGAGCGGTTCGGAGCCCAAGGCGGCAAGGATCTGACCGCCTTGGTGTGGCACGATGCCTGCATGCAACTTGATCAAACCCTTGTCGACGCAGCCATCGCACAGATGAATCGGCGATGGCCGGCTGATGAGCCGGGTGGCGCCGCGGCCGTCTACCTGGAGGATGGACAGATCCTCACCAGCGTCGGCCTGGACAATCTCAATGGCGGAGTGTCCTTGTGTCATGAGACTGGCGCCATCTGCCAGGCCTACACGCTCAACAAGAAGATCACTGCCTCCGTGTGCGTCTATCGGGCCTCCAAACGTGACCGCGTCCTCATCCTTCCTCCGTGCGGCATCTGCCAGGAGCGCTTGGCCTTGTGGGGGCCCAACGTACAAGTCGGTGTGCCCGACGACTCCAACGTGACGGGATGGGGCGTTCGCACTCTTCGCGACGTGAACCCGTTCTACTGGGGATCGCAGTTCACCGAAGATGGCGCCTGGCCTGCCCCCGAAGTCCACTCCTCCTAACAGACACGACGAGGCCCTGGCCCATGTCCCCCTTCGGTGGGCAAACAGGCCGGCGCCTGCACTCGGCGCTCGGCTACCGGCCACCTCTGGAAGTACTCAACGAGTCCCTTTCAACCCAAACAGCCGCATAGGCTACGCCCATAAGGCGGCTGTCCGGAATCACCATGACCCCTCAGTGTGAGGCGCGGCCCTCGTGTGTGCGTGAAAGATGTCCCTCTTCCTCTGTGCCTCTAGAGGACGAGGAAGGGAGCGGGCATGACCGCACAACCGCAGGACTTCATCTCCGTCGGTGCGCCTCTGCCTGAGAAGAACCTGCGAGCCATCCGTGCCGCGCTGGTCGTCCCGGAAGATCGCGAGGCTTTCGACGCCGGGCTCAAGACTGTGCTCGACGAGGTTAGGGTGAGCCTGGATCTTGGAGCGCTGAACGCCTTCGTGCACCGCTGGTGGATCTCAGCGTGTGATACTGCAAAGGATCCCGAAGGGCGCCGTCAGATGCACGAGCGCGCCCAGCAGGCTCTGGCCGGAGAACCCGTTCCTCAGGGGAGGCCGTGGCGGGAGATCCTTGCTGCTCGTGGGATCGATGCCTAGGTGTTCAAGCTCATCATCGATCCCGTAGCCGAGGAACAGATTGCTGCGCTACCCGATCATGCACTACGTCCGCTCGCGGACCTGTTCGCGCTGCTGGAGACCGCTCCTTGGAGCGGAGACCCGTACAACTCCAAGAACCCCAGGGCGAACATGCTTACGCACCCGTTCGGAGAACGTGGTCTCGCCACCTATGTGGTCCTGGACCGGCAGCGCGAGGTCGCTCCAGCGGCTTAGCCGTCAGCTCGTTATGAAAGCGTCCCTCGTACTTCGAGGCCATCGCATCGTAAGACGCTCGTGTAGCGAGCAAGAAGTCCGGTTTGGCCACGACGGATTACCCTATCCACTCCCTTACGACGCGTGGATCGACTCACTCTGCTGTCTTTGGCGCCTCCGGCGGGGGCGCTCCGGCTCCGGAGCGCTGCTCATCGTGGGCCGGGCCGTGGATGGCTGCGGTAGGGGCCTGATCACCCCGCCCGCCATCGACCCGGGACAAGCCGAGCAGACCAAGGCCCACCGGGTGGCCTTGGCCCGCTGTGTTGCCATTAGCGTGCCATCAAGAGGGGCACCGAGGGGGCAACCAGGGTTACTCAGGACCGGCCTCAGCCGCAGGTCGACGCCGCTACGGGCCAAGATCCCTGCAATTCCCAAGCCGACAGCGCGGGGTCGATTTCCGTCACCTGCTCTCAGGACGAAAGCCCACGTCAGCCGATCGGTTCGGGACACTAGGGCAGATGTGCTAACGGCGTTTGGGAAGTAGTTCACCTACCCGCGCCACCGTGTGCGTTCCGTCGCCCGTGCATCGCCAAACAGCGATCTCGTGCTCCAGCTCGGCGCGCAGGCCACGATCATGGCTAGAGCAGACGGGCCAAACCTCCCAGAGCATCTCCATGACCACTGCTTGGGTGGCATCGGCGACGCTCACGAGCGCCCCCTGAGCATTGCTTCCCTCAGCGGGCCAGATGCCGTTGCCCTGGCAACCACCCCGGAACTCCACCCAGGCATGACCGCTGCCGTCCCAGTCAGGGATGACCAACCGTAGGGGTCCGGTGATTCCCGCGCTGCGAACGTCACGCTCGACGACATTCAGTGCCTGCTCCAACGCCGCCCACAGACTCGGGTCATGGGAGAACGTCGGCTCGAAGTTGGCATCGCGGAGAAGCCCTCTGCCCAGACGGGTCACGTCGGCCGCTGTCAGATGGGCGGTCACGCGTTCGAGGAGTTCCCGTGTGGCTGGAGTGCTCATACCCGCTTCCTCCAGCAAGCAGGCCAACGCGATGACGGGTTCGGCGTCGAGGTCGTCGTCGCGCAACGCCACGTAGATGCGGCCCGTCAACTCGTCTACGACCGGCTGGGCTTGCTCGTGGGAGTGCACACTGCATCGTCTAAGTACCGCATGAATCACGGCAACCGCAATCGTGGCCTGCGACTCGGCCAAGACAGGGCATCGAGGAATTTAAACCGCTGTCCCAAGATCTTCAAGGTGGTTGCGAATGAGGGCTGGTCGGCGCACTCGCCGAGGCCGCCACCATGCTGAGCGATTCGGAAGTCACCCTCCCCGGGGGCACGTCTCGTTGGACCTGAGATTCGAATGGCCTCCCCATGCTTCGCGAACTGATCGACAACGGCCACAGCATCGAGGACCCCGACGAGCATGGGTGGCCACTGTTACACCACCCACGCCATAGACGTGGAGATCGACGGGCACGACCAGACCGGCAAGCTCTGCATGTCGATGTCACGGCCTACTCGCGTATGACCAGGCCGCGAGCCTGTTGAAGCCGCTGCGGTGATGCGGTCCGCCCTGGGGGAAGGGCGACGCCCCGGGTTCGTCAGCGGGGGCTTGCGAACGTCGCGAGAGGAAGAATGCGCACAACCGCCTGTCATGGGCGCCGTCGGCCTACCCGCTGCCCATCATCGTCCACTCTTCACGGGTGAGGAACACTTCCGGACGCGTCCTCGCCGTGCCGTTGGAATCGCAGGCCGTAAACACTTCCTCGCCGAATTGCGTGCTCACGCGAGGACCGTCCTGCTGTCCGCCGAACGCCCAGCTCAACTGAGACACGTCGGCAACCCTGGGCGCGAGGCCTGCGCCCCACTGGCCAGAAATCGCGATCCGGTGAAGGCGCGCCTTGAGCACGCGCCAGAGCGGGCGGGGAACCGCGGTCACTCGCGGGGAATCACTGCGGACGACGAATCATCACAGCGGCCTGAGGCTGCGGCTCATAGAAGCGCTCCACCATGGCGATCTCCTCTGGCGAGCATCGCCACAGAAACTTGACCTCAGAATTCCGTTTCAGCAGGTCCACAGTGCATGCCACGGCAGAGACGGTCGGGGTGACGGCTGAGCCAACCCACCATCGATCCCGCCCACCGTCCTCCCAGGCAAGGCCGAGCGGGATCTGAAGAACCACATCCTGCTCACATTCGTCGACCTCGACCTGCGTGACGAGTGCCCGTCCCAGAAGATTCGGGGGGACCCAGGCGCGGCGACACCGGCGGTGGAGCGATGGATGCGGTTTCACCGCGGACCGTGCCCGTCTCGCGTCCCGTGGGGAACGGACCGTGTCACGGGAGGACGACGATGCGTCCGCGGGGTCGATGAGGCTCGGCGCCTTCCTGAAGGTGGTGGGACCGGGCGGCCTCGGTGAGCGGCAGCCGTGTCCCGATCCGGGAGACCAGGGTTCCGCAGGCCAGGAGGTGGTTGATCGCCGTGGCCGCCGCGGCGAGTTCGGCTACGGTGGCGTTGCTGATCACGAAGCCGCGGAGGCTGGCGTTGCGTGTGTAGAGCTGTCCGACCGGCAGCACGGGGGTGGCGCCGAGACCGGCCATGATGATCATCCGGCCGCCGCGGGCGAGCAGGGGGACGGTCTGTTCCAGGTCGTGTTGGCCGGCGTTGTCCCAGAACACGTCCACGCCGTCGGGAGCGAGTTTGGCGATCTTCGCGTACACATCCGGGTCGTGGTAGTTGACGACCTCGTCGGCGCCGCACTGCCGGCACCAGTCGAAGTCGTCCGGGCGCGCGGTTGCGATGACCCGCGCCCCCGCGGCCGCGGCGAGTTGGACGGCGGCCGTGCCGACCCCGCCGCCCGCGCCGGTCACGACGACCGTCTCCCCGATCCGCAGACCCGCCTCATCGACGAGGCCGATGTGCGCGGTGGCGGCGGTGTGCAGGGATGCGACCGCGTTCTCCGGATCAACGCCGCCGGGCAGGTGATAGAGCCGGTCGGCGGGCACGGCGGCGTACTCGGAGAAGGTCCCCTGGCGACCGTCGAGCCCCAGGCTGTTGCACCACACCGCGTCGCCGGGAGCGAACCCCGGCCCCGCCGTGACCACAGTCCCCACCAGGTCGCGGCCGATGATGAACGGATACGGCAGGCGCGTCCGGTAGGCGCCGGAGCGGATGAAGGTGTCGACGTGGTTGACCGCGAGTGCGCGCACCTTCACCAGGACCTCCGACGAACCGGGCTCGGGCATGGGGAGCCGTCCGATCCGTATCTCGTCCGCCGGGCCGGGGCGCGTGACGTACGCCGCGGTCATGGTCTCCTGGTCGCTCATCGTCCCTCTTCCAGGTCGGCGAGGTACGTACGCGCCCACGCCTGCCTGAGATCACCCTCGTCGGCGCCGCCGAAGGTGTAGGCCGGAGACAGGATCGGCAGCGCCCGCTCCACGTGCACGAGGATCGCGCGGTGGGCGGGGTAGCCGGGACCGTTCAGGTTGAGCAGCCACGCGTGCAGCCACTCGTACACAGGGTCGCCGGGCTCGCGGAACTCCGCGGTGCCCTTGAACCGGTAGCCCCGCCTGCGAAGGAAGTCGATCGAGTTGATCTCGATACGCGGATCGCGTTCGAGGTTGCCGACCGTGTTCGGGGACGCGATGTCCATGAAGGCGATGTGCTCGTCGTCGTATACCCGCATCGACCCCTTGGGCGAGAGATTGGGCGAGCCGTCGGGGCACACGGTGGCCACGAAGGACAGACGGGCGGTCTCCACGATCAGCCGCATATCGTCGTCGATTGTCTTCATCGTCTCTCCTTCAGTGAGGCCCACGCTTCGGCCTCGCGGAGGACGTCTCCGCGCTTTCCGCGTAGGTCCCGCCTTGGTCGGACGGGCTGTCAGCGGGCCGTTGAGAGGGTGACGAGCGGGTCTCTGCCCAGCTCAGCACTCCATCCAGCCGTGAACGATGTAGTCCCCAGGCTGACAGCGCGGGTCCGATTCCGTCACCCGCTCCATCTACCCAGACCTCCGTTCGCAACGCAGTCAGCCGACCCAAGGCTGCGCCACCGGCTTCGGCGGGCGTGCCGTAACCGGCAGCCCGAGGAGGAAATTGGCGGCAATAAGCGGCCCGTGTCCGCCACGCGCACCTCGATGAACTCGGCCATGCCGCGTGGTTCTCATAGGGATCACGGGCAGCTGCAAGCTGTGGGTACGGCCGGGGAGCCGTTCTCGCGCGAGGCTCACCGCTCGAGCCGCTACGCGCGATCGCCGGACTGATCCCGAAACCTGATCATCCCGCCCACCATCGAGCCGGGACAAGCCGAGCAGACCGGATGATCAGGCGGGCGACGTGCGCGCAGTGAGTCCGCATGCTGTCCGTGCTCGATGCAGCCGCATGATCAGGGAGTGGGCCGTTGGTCTTGCGGAGCCCGTGCCCACGCGCTGGTCACATGGAGGCGGAGCCCGCGTTGTCAGTGGACCTGCGGCATATGACGACCCAGGACACGAGATACGACCGTCTCGGCGGGCCTTGCGAGCACTCGCTCCAGGTCGGGGGTCTGCCTTTCCAGCGCGCCCGCGCGCACCTGGGCAGAGATCCAGCTCATGGGGCCCGGGCCGGCGTCCGGGAGTTCGCGGTAGGTCACTCCCAGTGCCGTGGCCACCTCGGGGTAGCTCCACAGGGGGCCGGTGAAGTCGTACGCCTGGCCCAGATGTCCCTCACCCGTCAGGACGTTCGCCGCCGCCGCGGCCAGGTCTGACCGGAACGCCGTGTTCAGCCCGCGGCCCCCGGTACTACTCGTGATCGCTCCGTCGGAGACCTGCGGGACGAAGGCGTCGCTGTAGAAGGGATGACGCAACAGCGTGTACGGCAGACCGCTGTCGAGTATCGCCCGTTCGGTGGCGTGATAGGCCTCGGTCATGCCGGTGGCGGCTGTGTCAGCTCCCAGGAAGCTGGTGAAGACGATGGCACCGACCCCGACCTCCTTGGCGGCGGCCACGGCGGCCAGGTGCTGCCTGATCCTGCGGGCGGAGTCGAGTTCCGGTGAGGAGATCAGAAGGAGGCGGTCGGCCCCCTCGAAGGCCACACGCAGACTTGCCGGATCGTCGTAGTCGCCGCGCCGGGCTGGTACGTCTTCGGGAGCCCGTTCGGGATCACGTACGACGGCTACGACGTCCCCCCTCGTCCGTAGATTGTCGATGACGAGACGGCCGAGTGCACCGGAAGCGGCCGAGATCACGATCATTGATAAGGCTCCCTCTGTGGACAGTCGCTCCAGTGAACTCCCGGCGTGTGACGCGATGCCATCCCTTTTCGGACGAGCCCGGGCAGGCGAGGGCCCTGAAGCTGGGGCAGTTGGCTGCCCCCCAGGGGAGGGGCCGATCAATCGTTCATGTCCGGCGTGGTGGCGTGACTGCGGGTGCTGGTGCCGCCAAGGTGGCCGGATGCCCCTCGCCGCCTCCCTTCGAGGGATCTCGAACTCCACTACCGCGGCGTCGTCGCCGGCCTCGCCGAATCACCGGAGTCCGTCTGACCACGGAGCGGCTGAGGCGTGAGCACACGCGATTCGTTCAGGGGCCCTGCTGGCGTGATGTACCGCCCGATGACGGCGAGCTTTGGCCTTAGTACGTGCCTGAGGAGATCGGGTTGTGCTGGATGTCAGTCGCAGACATGGCGCGGTTGTCGTCGGGCGGGTCCGCCTCAGGTGAGGCGGCGGGCCATGCCCCGCGATGGCGACCCGTTCAGAGCGTGATCAGCGAGGACTCGCCCCGCGTGCTCCTCCGCCGAAGAAGTCGGCCAGCACGGGGGCCAGCACGTCGTCGGACACGCCGTGCCACTCGCCCTCTAGCGGCAGGTGACGCCCCTGAGGAAGTGCCGCCGCCACACCGGCGGCCCAGCCTCGCAGGCGGTCGTCGCTGGACTCGCTGTTGACGACCAGGGCGGGCGCGGTGACGGACTGGAGTGTGGCGTGGGAGACGGCCGGGGTTATCCGGGCGTCGTAGGCGAGCGTGTGCGCGATGCCCTCCAACATCGGGAAGAAGGGAGCCTGCCGCATCCCCGCGACCATCTCGGGGGGTACGCCGATGCTCTTGTGGAAGTGCTCGACGGCGTCGGCCCGGCGGCCGGCGGCGACGAGTTCGTCGATCTCGGCTGCGAGGTCGCCTTCCTGCGGCGACTGGTCGAGGGCGATCGGTGGTTCGAGGAGCGAGAGCATCGAGATCGGCAGCCCGGCCGACGCTCCGAGCAGGGCCAGGGCCGCACCGGAGGAGAACCCGTGGACGAACGCGGCCCCTCCGCCCGCCGTGATCACGGCCGCGAGGTCCTCTACTTCTCGTTCCACCGTGTACGGCAGCGTGTCGCCGCTCTCGCCACGTCCGCGTCGGTCGTACGTCACCACCGTGAACCTGTCGGCGAGGCGTTGCGCGAGTGAACCCATGGGCCCGAACCCGCGGAACCCACCTGCCGCGTCGACCAGTACGAGCGTGGGCCCTGTACCCACCTGTTCGAACCCGATCTTCGTGCCGTCGCGTGACGTCACCGTGGCCATGGCGGTCCCTTCGTCTCGGCGACCTCCGACGCTACAGAACGCCACTTGACAACCCGCGAGATCGGAGACGTACGCGGCGGCCCTGAGGCCTCCCAAGGTGCCACATCTCGGCAAAGAATGGCTTCCGACTCGTCGCCGCCATCGCCAAGGCGCTCACCCTGCTCACCCCCTGACCCGTGACAATCAGTGGAGCCCGGCGGCTCCGAGGTGGCCGCGTTGCCGTTAGCGTGGCAGGGTGGACAACGATGACGCTCACCTCTTCCAACCGGGTGATGCCGCGATCCTCGTCGGCGGCGGCGTCGTCCTGGTGCTGCTTCTCCTGCCCACCGTCGTCTGGCTCGCCACGGTGCTGCTGCGCCGCCGCGGCTAGCCCGGACGCCCCTATCCCGGGCAGCACGGCCGTTATGCTCGCACGGTGATCGCTTCCTGGGATCCGGCGACGCCCGGCGTGCTGCGACTGCCCTCAGGCCGGCTCGTGCGCGGGCGGGGGCTCAGGCGGCCTCTCCCTGACGGCCCGACGCCCGCCTACGCGCTGTACCTGCTGGGGCACGAACCGCCCGCCGTCGACTGGGAGGCTCGCTGGGTGCGCTGGCCGGACTTCTGGCTGCCGTCCGATCGCGCCGCCGCCGGGGAGGCGCTGCGTGAGGCGTGGGCGCGCGCCGAAACCGAGCGCGTCGAGGTCGCCTGCGGCGGCGGTTACGGACGCACCGGTACCGCGCTGGCCTGCCTCGCCGTCCTCGACGGGGTGCCGAACGACGAGGCGGTCGCGTACGTCAGGAAGCACTACGCGGCGCGCGCCGTGGAGACCCCCTGGCAGCGCCGCTTCGTCGCCCGTTTCCAGTAGCGCGCCGCTCCCCCGCCACGGACGCGGGCTAGAACCTGTACGGACTTCGGATCTTCAAACGGGTTGAGGGTTTCGGATCTACAAGAATGTGGGCCAGTGCTCCGGCGTTTACGCCGGGGTGAAGGCCCTCGTGGGAGTGCCCGCTAGGGCGCGAGCGTGCCCTGACCTTTCAGGTTTGTCGGCAGCAGCTTCACTCACACAGGTCGTTTCTGCTGCTCGATGTA